>NZ_JAAIFP010000010.1:0-63608 GCF_010747435.1 Paenibacillus sp. ALJ109b | reverse complement strand
TTACTCACTCGTTGTTCAGTTTTCAAAGATCAAACATTCAATTTGTTTCGGTTTTCTTCGTCACCGTATTTTCAGCGGCGACTTTTATAATATATCATGTTTAAGTTTACTTTGCAAGCACTTTTTTTCGATTTACTTTCAATCACTTTATTCCAGCGCTTGTTTCGGTTAACTTTTCCTTAAAAAAGGAACGAAAATTAATTTATCATATTGAACAAAAAAGGTCAACCCTTTTTCGACAAATTGTTTCATATCCATTTTCAAAGCCGCCTATACTACCTATTCCTGATTCATGGTGTCTGAGGTACAGCGCTGGCGTTACGGGCCGCACCTCTCTTATATTGGTGAACTTCAGCATCCCACTGACCACATCATTACGGCTTGGATTTTTTTAGTTTGCCACCTCTAGCATATTTGGATAGCTCTTTGGGTGGCGCGAAGCGTGCATACATACGGAACACAGTCTTGTAGCGACTCGCTATGGCGTATTTAATTTCTTGATCGAGACGGTTGTCACTTAAGTCGAACAACATTTCATCGAGCTCTTTGCGCAGTACATAATCCAGTTCCTTGCATTCCTTCTCGTTAAACAGCATACCCAGCATTAGAGTTCTCCTTTTTCTGCATATGGATAATGGCGTGTCCCATTGTATCTCATATTCGAGCCCCTTTAATTCAGGCTATATATCGGACAGCGCCGGTTCTAGTAGCAAACCTAGGATCATCTTTGTTTCTCCTTTTGTGGTTGCTACTGAAACCCGTTTTATTGTTATGGTCAACTTTCTGAAAATTTATGAATGTCATCCCATACAAATTTATCCTCGCACTAGGCTGTAGGTAAGTGTACTTTCGATAATCGCTGCAACAAAAAGCAAAATAACTATCCAGAAGGATGCAGTTACCGTTGTGCGCATAAACGCACTCCACTGGCTGCCAATCGTATTTCGTTTCTCCCCGCTAAATTGACCAAGACTTTTGAGAACCAATCCACCAAACCTTAGACCAAATGCGCATGCGATAATAATTACCGGAATTTCAATAATGCCATGTGGAAGAAGTCCTTTCACAACAATATCAAAGAAGCTGGCCCCATAGTTCATTGTGGTGTGTACCAGAAAACCGATAACCATGCCATTGATCAACAGGAAAACGACAGGCAGAATGCCAAAGAAGATACCAGCATAGATCACAAGTACACTTTTGATGGCATTATTAAAAAAGATAAAGAGGAAGAAGTTCCATTGTACATTATCCCCCTGCTCCAGCCGCTCACTAACCTCCCTTAGTCCCCCGATTTGATTCAACAATATATCCTCAAGTGTTCCTGTACTCACCCATCCCGTGCCTATTCCGATAACAAACAATACGATCGACCATATTAATGCACCACGAATGGAACCTAAAGCTCTAAGAAATGTACTGAATTTTAACATTATTTCCTCCTGTGAAACCAAGATGTTGGACAAACAAACGTCTAATACGAATAACTGCGAGGTACGAGCATACATTGGAGAGTAAACAAGCATTTCTTATGGGAGAGGGGCGCTTATTGAAATGAACTCGTTCTATGTATTTAGCGGCAAAAAGATCAAACGTTTCCTGATTGTGCTGGTTGCTGCCGTCTTTGCTATCGGGATTATTTATCTGGAGAGCGGCAATATTTCTGTATTCTCGGAGGATGCACCATCCGCCGTATACAGCGTTCCAACCGAGAAGAAGGTTATTGCACTCACCTTTGACATTAGCTGGGGAGATAAAAGGACAGAGCCTATTCTGAAGGTCCTCCAAGACAATAAAGTACAGAAGGCAACGTTCTTCTTGTCCTCCCCCTGGAGTAAGACACACCCCGAGATTGTAACAGCTATCAAAGACGCAGGATACGAAATCGGCAGTCATGGTCACAAGCATGATAATTACAGCAGTCTGACTGAAGAGGAAATCCGCAAGGAAATTTCGACAGCTCATAGCATTTTAACCGATTTAACGGGAAAAGAACCGAAATTGCTACGCCTACCCAATGGCGACTTTGACAAACGTGTTCTCCAAGTTGCCAGCAGTTTGAATTATCAAGTAGTCCAATGGGACACCGATTCGCAGGATTGGAAGAACCCCGGTGTACAGACCATTGTTGATCGTGTTGTTAGCAAGGCGCATCCGGGTGACATTGTGCTGCTGCACGCCAGTGATTCCTCGAAACAAACGCATGAAGCATTACCTGTAATAATCGACAAGTTAAAAAATCAAGGATATGAGTTCGTGACGGTTTCTGAGCTACTTAACCATTCAAGTGTCAAAGGTACGGAAGTTCGCGACCAAGCCAGTGCACAGTAAACGCTAATTAAAACAGTATTGCTGATGCAAACTGTATACTTGCCTTCCGAACATCCCCACGTCCTGAAAAAGGCGCTAAAGCGCCATAAATGAAAAGAGCTAACCAGGTTAGCTCTTTTTGACGTTATTTTTCAAAATAATCGCTACGCATGACTTTCTTGTACCTCGGTCTTTCCACTCACCCGCTGCTCCATGGACCCATCTACCAGCCTGTGCAATATCAGCATTTGGTATGCATTACAGATTAACAGTGGAACCACAATAAAGATGGTAGCCGCATTCACATCAATTCGTAAGACACCGATCGTCTCCACCACGGTAACAGCCACCATGAAAAAGAGTGTAGGTACCAACGCCGAAATATGTGTCTGTTTCACTTTTACGTAAGCGGTAACAATTCCAGCTGCCAAAATAATGACTCCAAGCACAATATCGGATAGCCGTTCTCGTTCCCCACCAACAAACAAACGTAAAAACATGACATCAAGTAATGCCAACACGGTTAGAACAATCTGTACAATTTGCCAACTGCGTTTCGAAAATACACCTTTGCCCATATAGTTCAATATCAAGTATGCGAAAAAACCCATTTGCGAATACACGCTAATCATAATACCGGAACCAAACAAGATCAGGAGATAAAATAAAAAATCGGTCATTCCATTCGTTTTTTCTCCATTAACCAACATCATAATTAGGCCCGTCACTAATGATCCTGCAGCCCCAATAAGCAAAGCTGTCCAAAATAGGAAAAACCATTTACGTAAATTCAAATGTTTTCCACCCCCGAGACTTTATTTTACCAACCTTCACAGCAAAAAACCATCATCATTCAACATATTTAGCGGTTTCCCATCACATACTACATCCAGTATCTATTCAAGGAGGGGTTGTGCATATGAAACGGCCTTTGTGGCAGTTATGCTGTGTCGTACTTGGACTATCCGTCATGCTCGCCGGCTGTGGCTCAGATCAGAATTATTCGCCTCCTCAGGGCGGTTATAAAGAGATGAAAACGATGGTCGTGGATATTCTCAAAAGTGACGAAGGCAAAAAGGCGGTCGAAGAAGCTCTCACCGGACAAAGCTCTTCTGGTGGTGGTGAAGGTGGCGCTTCTGGGCAAAGCGGAGCTTCAGGTGGTGGATCTGGTACAGTGGGTATGAAAATGTTAATGCCTATGCAATCTTCAGAACAAATACGTATTGCTGTAAAAGATACCATCACGGCTCCTGAATACCAGAAGGAATTCGAGAAAATTATGACGGATCCACAGTTTGCAGGTGAATTCGCCAAAGTGGTTAATTCCCAAAGCAAACAACTGCATATGCAGTTAATCAAAGATCCAACGTATCAAAAATCCATCGGGGACGTCATGAAATCCCCGGAAGTATCCAAGATGTTCATGGATATGACCAAAACGCCGGAATATCGTAAACAAACGATGACCGTTATGCAGGAAGTCATGCAAAATCCTTTATTCCGGATGGAAGTACTAACTTTGCTTAAAAAGGTAGTTCAGGATGAGTTGCAACCCAAAACAGAGCAAGGCGGCAAACAGGAGGACCAAAGCAAAGATAGTGGAGATGGCGGAGATGGCGGAAGTGGTGATGGTAGTAGTGATGGTAACAGTAGTGGCGACGGAAGTAATGGAGGATCGTAAGTCGATAATACTTTAAAGTTAAAAGATATCACTTGTTGAAAAAAGCCCGCATCCATGGATGTGGGCCTTTTTATATATTTTACTTTATTAGAAAATTTAAAACTTGGCATCAACAGACTGGGCAACCTCGTCGTAGATCGCGCCGATGCTTGAATCTGCTTTATACACGGATGGAGAAAAATCCGGCTCCGAAATATGATTATCCGGCGCTCCTAGTGGGATCTGCGCAAGCAGCTCTGTATGAAGACTCTCGGCAAGAGTCCCACCACCACCTCGGCCAAATACATAATCTTTCTCTCCGCATTTGCTGCATTCATAATAAGCCATGTTCTCTACGACACCAAGCAGCTCATGTTCCGTCTGAATGGCCATGGCACCTGCACGTGCAGCTACAAAAGCAGCGGTTGCATGCGGTGTTGTAACGATGATTTCTTTGCTATGAGGCAGCATCTGATGTACATCTAGTGCGACGTCCCCCGTACCCGGAGGCAGATCAAGCAGCATATAATCCAACTCTCCCCAGTTTACATCGGTAAAGAATTGGCGCAACATCCGGCCCAACATAGGTCCACGCCAGATCACCGGGTTATTCTCCCGAATAAAGAATCCCATCGACATCACTTTTACGCCGAAACGCTCAACGGGTTGGATAACCCCGTCCTCAACGACTGGATATTCCTCAATACCCATCATGTCAGGTACACTGAAGCCATATATATCTGCATCAATCAAGCCAACCTTCTTGCCTTGACGTGCCAGAGCCGCAGCCAAATTAACGGTTACCGTCGATTTGCCGACGCCGCCTTTACCACTAGCAACAGCAATAAAACGCACGCCGGATTCAGGACTTAACAACTCATGTCCGTCCAGCCCTGCTGCATGGCCTTTGACAAGCACTTCGTCCTGGTCTTCCTCATGATCCGCTTGTCCTATGTTAAGGCTCTCACGCTCATGCTCTGACGCTGCACGCAGACGAATATGTACATCACTCACTCCGTGTTGGGACAACAGGTTGCGCGCGGCATCGCTTAGAGCAGTTGTAACCTCTGTGCGGTTCTCCAGCGTCACCATAGTAAGAGCAACATGATTTTCTTTAACCATGACATCACGGACCCACTGCAGTTCAGTCAAACTTACGCCCAATTGCGGTTCCTGCAACGGCTGTAATAGTTCAAGTATCTGTTCTTTTGATAACATCAGACAGCACCTCAGCTTTATCTATTGGCATGTAATTAGGTATGCTGATCCAATTATATCATTACCTTTCTCATTGTGACTAACTTTTAGGACGTTCTCCTGACGAATAACGGAGAATCCCGTTGTAGATGGATGCAGCCACTTTGCGCTGATAGGTTTCATCTGCAAGCAGACGCGCCTCTTCCGGGTGAGAAAGGAAACCGACCTCCACCAGTGCCGAGGGAATTTTTAACGCCTGGAGCAAATAAACGGTATTCACCGTTTTCGCGATTCGATCTGTATTTTCCAGATTACGAATCATTTCTTGCTGAAGCAGATTGGCTAATCCTTCATTATCGGGATGATTGGGTGTATAAAAAACTTGAGCGCCACTCCAGCGGTTCGAAGGTACACTATTCATATGAATGCTGATAAAGAGGTCTGCCTGTTTATCCTCGATTCTTCTTACTCTTTGTTTCAGGTCTTCCGTCTTGCGTTTGGAGTAACCCTTAGTATCTGTAGCAGCCAGATCGGTGTCTATTTCACGGGTCATCACAACCAAGGCTCCTGCTTGCTGCAGATAATCTCGTACGTATAGCGCAATGGATAAATTGATATCTTTCTCAATGACTCCCTGCTTACTCACTGCTCCCCCATCTGGCCCACCATGTCCTGCATCAATGGCTATAACTTTTCCCGCTAATGGCAGCCCCCAGTAACCGGACATTTTGGAGGAGGGCAACTCATACGTCACCACCGCCACAAACATCGCAAGCAAACAAAGGCTTAACATGATCCTCTTCATGGTGCGTAACCTAATCCAGATCACAAAGTGCTTCCCCATATTTTTACGCATAAAAAAACCACCTCGTCCCTATAAATGACTCTAATCATCTATATGGGACAAGATGGACAAATATACCGTTAGGAGCGGACTTGCTCTGCCATTCCTTCAATCAGCACCTCAGCAACCTCAGGGCGCGTAAATTCAGGTGGAGGGCATTGGCCATCTCTTAGCAAGCCACGTACTTTCGTGCCGGACAGAGCCATGTGGTGTTCTTTATCATGCGGGCAGGTTTTGCTTGATGCCATGTTGCCACATTTGGTGCAGAAAAAACTATGTTCAAAGAACAAAGGTGTGATACCGAGTTCTTCCGGTGTGAAGTTAGTAAAGATCTCCTGCGCTTCATATGTTCCGTAGTAGTCACCCACACCTGCATGGTCGCGGCCTACAATAAAGTGAGTACAACCATAATTTTTACGTACCATCGCGTGAAAAATGGCCTCTCTTGGACCAGCATACCGCATTGCCGCCGGAAATACGCCTAGAAACGCACGATCAGCCGGATAATAGTTCTCCAGCAAAACAAGATAACTCTTCATTCTTACATCTGCAGGCACGTCATCAGACTTCGTTTCGCCTACAAGCGGGTTTAAGAACAGGGCGTCCACAATCTCCATTGCACTCTTCTGAATGTACTCATGGGCACGATGGACCGGATTACGCGTCTGGAAACCAACAACCGTCTTCCAGCCCTTATCCTGGAACGTTTTCCGTGTCTCAGCAGGATCATAATAGAACTGTTCGAACTTGGCCGGTTTGGGACGATTCAGCACTTGAATTGGACCTCCTACATACGTTGCAGGTCGTTCCAGCAATTTCTTCACACCCGGGTGCTCTGGATCATCCGTCTTGAAGACACGACGTGCTTCTTCACCCTGATCTACTTTATATAAGCTCTTCACTTCCAGCAATCCATAGGTTACTCCGTCATTATCGCCAACAAGTGCCACAGTCTCACCGATCTGGATCGATGCAGCCTGCTGTTCATCTACAGCTAAGGTAATGGGGATACTCCAGACTGTTCCGTCAGCAAGACGCATACGAGATATAACCGAAAGATAGTCTTCTTCATTCATAAAACCTTGAAGCGGTGAGAATGCACCCACACCAATGAGATCCAAATCCGAAATTGTCCAGCTGTTAATACGTAAAGAGGACAGTTTCTCACTCTCTCGTAATAATTGTTCCCGTTCTTCTCCTTGTACGACACGCTGTATCAGCGTACCTCCATGAGGCAGAATCGAAGTCATCTTGTCAGCTCCCTGTTTCACCATTTTTTATATCATCAAGAATGAATCTAGTGCATTATAAAATCCATCACTTATTCTGAATAAATTATTTATGAAGACCACATTCCGTTTTTTCGTTCCCAGACCAGCGTCCCGCACGTGGATCTTCTCCAGGCATAACTTGACGTGTGCAATACTCACAACCGATACTCGGGTAATTTTGATCATGTAGCGGATTGTACACGACATTATTAGCACGAATATAATCCCATACATCCTCTGTAGTCCAGTGGGCAATCGGGTTGAACTTCATAAGTCCAAACTTAGCATCATATTCGACCTTCTTGGAATTCGCACGCGTCGGTGCTTGATCTCTCCGAATACCGGTAATCCATGCATCGTACTGAGATAGAATACGTGTCAGCGGCTCAACCTTCCGAATATTACAACAAGCATTGGGATCCGACTTCCACAATTGTTCCCCATGTTGAGCTGCCTGCTCCTCAGGAGTAATTTTCGGAGCCACACGTACAAAATCTAGATTGTATTTCTCCTTCATTTTGTCACGAGTTTCGTAAGTCTCCTTAAAATGAAAATCAGTATCTAAATAAAATATATCCGTGGATGGGCTGATCTTCTGAAGCATATCTACAAGTACAACATCCTCTGCACCGAAGCTGCATGCAAAAGTGATATTTGGAAACGTCTCAATAGCATAACGAATAATATCCTCTGGACTTGCGTTTTCCAATTCTTCAGCCTTCGTCCGTGCAAGTTCTTCTTTCTCCAACAAGTTCATGTCTGCATTTCCCCCATTCTGCATTTCAACATTCACTAAAGCCGACTAATCTAATATGAATTATGTATAGTATAAATCTTTCATGGGGGATGTCAATGCCTGCCATATGGTAAAATACATCAGTTTTGGCCCATTTTTTTGTTGTTCATTTTGAATATAATTTGGTGTTCATTATGCATTTAATTGATTTGTGGATAAAATCATCCATGTGTAGCATCATCGATTTTCACCTTATCCTTATCTCCTCATCATTGAAATCCTTTGCCACTACTGGGTTTATGGTGCACATTTGATAAAACGAAGTATAGAATAACTCTATAAATTCAAACGAATATAGAAGAACGAGAAGGATTTAATAATGAGATAAATGCGGGATTTCTATTCTTCAATAGTAAGTGACCTTTATCAAAACCATAAGAAAAACTGATGAAATTTGAGAATGAAAAATGAATGATTATAACCATTATGAAGTTCTAAAACTGCAAATTTGATTAATGGTTATAGGTGGGTCGCATTTACTGGAGTATTCTCTGGAGGAAAAAACTTTAACCGTTACAAAGGAACCTGAAGCTACTTTGGTGCATCTTCTGAAGTAAAGAGCATTTAATATATCTATTGGTCTGTAGAATACAAAAAAGCCTTTGACCGAGGCCAAAGGCTTGTAATGCATATTAACGTTTGGAGAACTGAGGTGCGCGACGTGCGGCTTTGAGACCGTATTTTTTACGCTCTTTCATCCGTGGGTCACGAGTCAGGAATCCTGCTTTTTTCAGGGAAGCACGGTATTCCGGATCTGCTTTCAACAGAGCGCGGGAGATACCATGACGGATTGCGCCGGCTTGACCAGAGATTCCGCCACCATGAGCGATAACAAGAACATCATAGTTGCTGAGTGTTTCTGTCAGGTTCAGTGGTTGTTTTACGATCAGTTTGAGTGTTTCCAAACCGAAGTATTCATTAATATCACGTTTATTGATGACAATGCGTCCTTCACCCGGTACAAGGCGAACACGAGCTACCGAATGTTTACGACGACCTGTCCCATAGTATTGTACTTGTGCCATGAAACTGTCCTCCTTTTAATTAACCGCGAAGTTCATAAACTTCTGGTTTTTGTGCTGCATGTGGATGCTCAGTGCCTCTGTACGCTTTAAGTCTCAACTTCATTTTCTCGCCCATGCGAGTTTTAGGAAGCATACCGCGAACAGCCAATTCCAACATACGTTCCGGTTTGTTTTTAACCATCTCTTCAGCAGTAGTTACTTTCAAACCACCTGGGTGCATCGAGTGACGGTAGTATTTTTTACCTTGCATTTTTTTACCAGTCAATACAATTTTCTCTGCATTGATGATAACAACGAAATCGCCAGTGTCCACATGTGGAGTGAATTGTGGCTTATGTTTGCCGCGGATCAAAGCAGCTGCTTCGCTCGCCAAACGTCCGAGCGTTTTGCCTTCGGCATCAATGATGTGCCATTGGCGCTCAACTTCGTTAGGCTTCGCCATGTACGTGGTACGCATGAAAAGTTCCTCCTTAAAATGTTCAACATCATTATATTCATTTATCTTCATTCATTAAGTGATAACTTTAGGTGTTGATGGATAGTTCTTTCGTTGTGACCCTCTTAATTGGGGCTGTGGGAAAGCCATTAAGAAAACACAACTTTTATATTACATGATAGGAGCTTAAATCGCAAGTGTTAATTAAGCATTTCACTTCGCAAATTTAATCTTTTTTGTATTCAAGGTCCCAGAGCATTAAACCGCAGCTAACCGCAGTAGGTCCTGCAGCAGAACGATTACAAGCAGCAATCATATTCGGTACGTCAGAGGCTTTCCGTTTGCCCTCTCCGACCTCCAGCAGTGTACCTACAATAATACGAACCATATGCTGCAAAAAGCCGTTACCACTCACATAGATGTGAATGACACCCTGATCGCGCGGATGGTCCCTACACATTGAACGGTCCACTTCTATCCATGCTTCGTATACCGAACGTACATGATTTTCTTTCTGAGACTTGCGTGAAGCAAAGGAGGTGAAATCATACGTACCAATAAAATGACGCAACCCCTCCTGCATTGCCGCAATGTCCAGCTTGGCATGGTGATGATACTGCAGCCTCCGGTTAAATACATCCGGGAATTGATTCGCATTGACGGTATACCGATACGTTTTCTTTTTCGCAGCATAGCGAGAATGAAAATCGTTTGGTACTTCAACCGCATCAATAACGATAATATCGGATGGTAATCTGGAGTTGAGCGCCATACACCATCGTTCAATCGGGATCTGGGATTCCGTAGGGAAATTGAAGATCTGTCTGCGTGCGTGAACGCCAGCATCCGTTCTGCCTGAACCCGTAATTTTAACCTTCTCACCGGTTAAAGCACGAATGGCATCTTCAAGATGGTCCTGAATGGTATTCCCTCCTGGTTGAACCTGAAAGCCGTAATAGGCAGTGCCATCATAAGTTAACGTCATACACAAGTTGCGCATCAATACCACACCTTTGTTCCATACTATACATGTGCCTATCCCGAACAGCAAAAGAAGCCCCTTTCGGAGCTTCTATTACAGCACGAATTCCGAAATGAAGAGAAAAAAAGGGTTAATCCAGAATCAGTGATTCTGTCCCCTTTCCTCATCTCATCTGTTTTACGCGCGGTCAACCAGTTCCAAGTAAACCATAGGCGCAGCGTCACCACGACGAGGTCCCAGTTTCAGGATACGAGTGTATCCACCTGGACGCTCAGCGTAACGACCGGACAATTCGCTAAACAGTTTTTGGATTGCATCTTGCTCACCATCGATTGTTTCGCGGCGAACATAAGCTGCCACTTGGCGACGGGCATGAAGATCTCCCTTTTTCGCTTTAGTGATCAGTTTTTCAGCAATAGAGCGAACCTCTTTTGCTTTCGCTTCAGTTGTCTGAATGCGTTCGTATAAGAACAGGTCGGTTACCAGGTCACGGAACAAAGCTTTACGTGCGCTGGAATTACGGCCCAACTTTTGGTATGCCATTGTTTTCCCTCCTTCACTTCAAGCACTCGGCTGTCTATTCTTCTGTACGGAGTCCCAAACCAAGTTCCTCAAGCTTCTCTTGAACTTCTTCCAAAGACTTGCGTCCGAGGTTACGGACTTTCATCATGTCTTCTTCTGTTTTCGTAGTCAGCTCTTGTACGGTGTTAATACCGGCACGTTTGAGGCAGTTGTAGGAACGAACAGAGAGATCCAGCTCTTCGATCGTCATTTCGAGTACTTTTTCTTTTTTGTCTTCTTCTTTTTCGACCATAATCTCTGCATCTTTCGCTTCGTCTGTAAGACCCACGAAGAGCATCAGATGCTCGGTCAAAATTTTAGCGCCAAGGCTTACAGCCTCTTCAGGACGAATACTTCCGTCAGTCCAAACTTCCAACGTGAGCTTGTCATAGTTGGTTACTTGGCCGACACGCGTATTTTCCACAGCGTAGTTAACGCGGCTGATCGGGGTGAAGATGGAATCGACTGGGATGACGCCGATCGGCTGGTCATCGCGTTTATTCCGATCTGCCTGGACGTAGCCGCGACCGCGATTGGCAAAAATACGCATGTGAAGTCTCGAACCTGGTCCTAGTGTAGCAATGTGCAAATCCGGGTTAAGGATTTCCACATCGGAGTCAGCACGGATATCTCCAGCCGTAATTGCCCCTTCGCCTTCAGCATCAATCTCGAGCACTTTCTCCTCATCAGAATGAATTTTAAGCGACAAAGCTTTCAGGTTAAGAATGACCTCCGTAACATCTTCCATTACGCCAGGAACTGTAGCAAATTCATGCAGAACGCCATCGATTTGAACCGAAGACACTGCCGCACCCGGCAGTGACGAGAGCAAGATTCGGCGAAGCGAGTTTCCAAGCGTCGTACCGTATCCGCGCTCAAGCGGTTCTACTACGAATTTCCCATAGGTGCCATCATCGTTGACGTCTACCGTCTCAATTTTCGGCTTTTCGATTTCAATCACTGCAATACCCCTCCTTCAAAACGTCGGTCCTCTATGAAACATTTACCTTCTCTTGCGAAAACATGTAGTAGTATGCCTAAACAACCATTATTAGCAGATTGTGCCGGAAATATACCACACGCAGGGGCAAATCTCATTAGACACGACGACGTTTTGGAGGACGGCATCCGTTATGCGGGACTGGAGTTACGTCTTTGATCAGGTTAACTTCAAGACCTGCAGCTTGCAAAGAGCGGATCGCTGCTTCACGGCCTGCGCCTGGTCCTTTAACCATAACCTCAACGGCTTTCATCCCATGTTCCATTGCAGCTTTGGCAGCAGTCTCAGCAGCCATTTGTGCAGCAAACGGAGTCGATTTACGGGAACCTCTGAATCCGAGGCCGCCGGAGCTTGCCCACGAAATTGCATTTCCGTGAGGATCCGTAATAGTAACGATAGTGTTATTGAAAGTGGAACGGATATGCGCCACGCCAGATTCAATATTCTTACGGTCACGACGTTTAGTACGTACGACTTTTTTCGGTTTAGCCATTTTCTCTTATCCCCCCTTATTATTTCTTCTTGTTCGCTACAGTACGACGAGGACCTTTACGAGTACGAGCATTCGTTTTCGTACGTTGTCCACGAACAGGCAGACCACGACGATGACGAACTCCACGGTAACAACCGATCTCCGTCAAACGTTTAATATTCAAAGAGATTTCACGACGCAGGTCACCTTCTACTTTGACCTCTTTGTCGATACTTTCACGCAATTTGCTGACTTCATCTTCCGTCAAATCACGGACACGAGTGTCCCGATTGATGCCTGTTGTGCTCAGAATTTTCTGGGAAGTCGTTTTACCGATTCCGAAAATATAAGTCAAGGCGATCTCAACGCGCTTATCACGTGGCAAATCCACACCAGCTATACGTGCCATTTTACGCTACACCCCCTTCTTTAACCTTGTTTTTGTTTGTGTTTCGGATTTTCACAGATAACCATAACATTCCCTTTGCGGCGAATGACTTTGCATTTTTCGCAAATCGGCTTGACCGAAGGTCTTACCTTCATGTGAATTACCTCCTCAAAGTTTTGCTAAGCAAAACCCTCTTCGTAAGCATTGACCTTGTTTTACCATTGTAAAACCGGCTTCGAAGCTTTCGCAAGTTTTGCCGGGCAAAACCCGCTTCATAAGCTTCACAGTTCATTGCAACTGTCTACTACTATTTACGGTAAGTTATACGACCTTTTGTCAAATCATAAGGTGATAACTGAACAACTACTTTGTCTCCAGTCAGGATACGAATAAAGTGCATCCGCAACTTGCCGGAAACGTGAGCGAGAATTTGATGACCGTTCTCAAGCTCAA
This sequence comes from Paenibacillus sp. ALJ109b, assembly GCF_010747435.1. NCBI lineage: Bacteria > Bacillati > Bacillota > Bacilli > Caryophanales > Paenibacillaceae > Paenibacillus > Paenibacillus sp. ALJ109b. The sequence goes on along the minus strand of NZ_JAAIFP010000010.1, from coordinate 50,213 downwards.
CCTTGAACGTTGCATTCGGTAGCGGCTCGAGAACCGTACCTTCCACTTCAATGACATCTTCCTTGGCCATTAGTCAGTCTCCTTTCTCTTCAGCTTGAATGTTGGTGGATTCCAGAAACGAATGAACCGCATAGCGGAGCTTTCCGTTTGTCACCCGACCACTCTCGTTTAAACTGTTTACAACCTCGCTACTAATCATCGGCTGGAGTTCAAGATGAAGAATATTCTTCTTCTTGGGTTGATCAAACTTACGTTTGTCCCCATCCGCAATATATACGAACTTACTGTCCGCTATAGCAACAATTACTGCGGCTTGGTCCGCATTGCGGCCTTTACGGATCTTCACAAGTTGACCGAGCTGCGGATTAGACTGATTGTTCATGCCTTATCACCTACGCATTCAGTTTTGTGAAAATTTCCATGCCTTCATGTGTAACTGCTACGGTGTGTTCAAAGTGGGCGCATAACGATCCATCAACAGTGACGACAGTCCAGTTATCTTCCAACGTTTTCACATACCGTCTACCTGCGTTAACCATCGGCTCAATGGCCAGCACCATGCCCGCTTTAAGCCGTGGTCCCCGATCAGGAAGACCATAGTTCGGAATCTGTGGTTCTTCGTGCAGATCCGCTCCTATACCGTGACCGACATATTCACGTACTACCGAGAACCCTTCATCTTCAATATATTTCTGAATCGCATGAGATATTGTAAACAAGCGAACGTCCGGTTTTACCAGCGCCAGACCTGCGTATAACGAAGCCTCGGTAACGTCCAGAAGACGACGGGCTTCTTCGGAAATACGGCCGACTGGATAAGTCCAGGCGGAATCTCCGTGATAACCCTGGTACTGCGCGCCAATGTCAAACGTAACGATATCGCCCTCGTTCAACTTTCGTTTGCCGGGAAATCCATGCACCAACTCTTCATTCACTGAAGCGCACACACTGGCAGGGAAACCGTTATAACCTTTGAAAGACGGCACAGCTCCTTGACTGCGGATGTATTGATCGGCCATATGGTCAAGTTCTCCAGTCGTAATACCGGGAGCGATATGCTCTGCCAAGAGACGATGCGTTTCCGCAACAATTCTCCCTGCTTCCCTCATCAAGCCCAGTTCCGTTTCGGACTTACCAATGATCATTCAATTAACCTCGCAGCAGGGACACGATTTCATGAGAAACTTCATCGATATCCTGCTCTCCGTCCATTTGACGAAGAAGGCCTTTGTTCTCATAAAATGTGAGGAGTGGTGCTGTTTTGTTGATATATTCGTCGAGACGTGTGCCTACGCTCTCTTCATTATCATCAGAGCGCTGGTACAAGTCACCGCCGCATTTATCACAAATACCTTCCTGCTTGGGCGGATTGAACACGACATGATATGTGGCGCCACAGTTCTTACAAATACGACGACCCGTCAAACGGGCGAGCAATTTGTTGCGGTCCACTTTCAGGTTGATTACATGATCGAGACCTGAGTTCAGTCGATCCAGAATGCCATCGAGCGCTTCTGCTTGAGACAGGGTTCTTGGAAATCCATCCAAGAGGAATCCTTCTCTGCAATCAGGCTGCTGCAAACGTTCTTCAACAATGCCGATGGTTACATCATCTGGTACGAGCAATCCTTGATCCATATATTCCTTGGCTTTCAGGCCAATGGGAGTTCCCTGCTTAATCGCCAGACGAAATGCATCGCCTGTTGAAATGTGGGGAATACCGAACTCTTTCACAATGACGTCTGCTTGCGTTCCTTTTCCTGCCCCCGGAGGGCCCATGAATAGGATGTTCACGTTATGTCACTCCCTCCAAGACTACCCTACATCAACAAACAGCACAATAGGTGCCGGCAAGTAAATCTTAGCTTGACCGGTACCTATTGCCTATTTATTGATAAAACCTTTGTAGTGGCGTTTGATCAATTGGCTTTCGATTTGCTTCATCGTATCCAGCGCAACACCGATAACGATCAGGAGAGAAGTTCCTCCAATTTGCGCTGATTGAGGCAAACCAGAAAGTGCCCCCAAGATTACAGGCAGAACGGAAATTACTGCCAAGAAGATGGCACCTGCCGTTGTCAAACGAGTCATGACACGGGTCAGATATTTCTCGGTTGCTTTACCCGGACGAATGCCTGGGATGTAACCGCCGTTCTTTTTCATGTTGTCAGCCATCTGCTGTGGATTCATCTGTACAAAAGTATAGAAGAATGTGAACCCGAAAATCATCACTACATAGAGTAACATACCCAGAGGTTTGTGAGTAGTGAGATTGGCTCCGATCCACTGTGCCCACGTACGATCAGCCCAGAAGTTTGCGATGATCGATGGGAACATCAACAGAGATGAAGCAAAGATGACAGGGATAACACCTGCTGCATTAATCTTCAGCGGGATATGTGTGTTCTGTCCACCGTACATTTTGTTACCTACGACACGTTTAGCGTACTGTACAGGAATTTTCCGAATCGCCTGCTGGATGTAAATGACACCTATGATAATCAGCACAATAACAATTGCGACGATTACCCCTTTAAGAATGTTCATGAACAGTTGATCAGCTTGGATGAAGTCGGATTCGATCGTTTGTTTGATAATATTAGGTACCGTTGATAGGATACCCGCAAAGATCAAAATCGAAATCCCGTTTCCTATGCCCTTCTCGGTGATCTGCTCACCAAGCCACATTAGGAATGAAGTACCGGCCGTAAGTACAATTGCGATCAAGATATAATCTGCAAATGTTGCGTTAGGCACCATTTCTGTATTGTACAAGCGGTTGAATCCGATCGACGTACCAAACGCTTGAATCAATGCCAGACCTACCGTTAAATAACGGGTCAGTTGTGCAGATTTCTTCTTACCTTGTTCACCCTGCTTTGCCCACTCCGCTAATTTAGGAATAACGTCCATGGAAAGCAGCTGCACTATGATAGACGCAGTGATGTAAGGCACGATCCCGAGCGCAAATATCGAGAACTGGAAGAGCGCTCCACCCGAGAACGTATTGAGAAGTCCAAAAACTTCTTTACCCGCAGAATTTGTCGCTTCGAACACATCTTTGTTAACTCCCGGTACGGGAACAAAGGAGCCGATGCGGTAAATGATCAGTACAAAAAGGGTAAATAATACCCTTTTGCGCAGATCTTCAACCCGCCAGATATTCTTTAGGGTCTTGAACATTAAATCACCTCAGTTGTACCGCCGGCAGCTTCAATTTTCTCAATAGCAGATTGAGAAAACTTGTTAGCTTTAACAGTCAGCTTCACAGTGACATCACCGTTACCCAGGATTTTGATTCCGGATTTAGCGTTTTTAACTACGCCGTTCGTCATCAAGAATTCTGGAGTTACTTCAGTACCCGCAGCAAAACTGTTCAGGTCTTCAGTATTCACAACTGCATATTCTTTGCGAGTTGGGTTTACAAAACCACGTTTTGGCAAGCGACGATACAATGGATTTTGTCCACCTTCGAAGCCTGGACGTACTCCACCGCCAGAACGAGCGTTTTGTCCTTTGTGACCGCGACCTGATGTTTTACCTGTACCACTACTTGGACCGCGACCAAGACGTTTACGTTCTTTGCGGGATCCAGGAGATGGTGAAAGCTCATGTAACTTCATCGTTCGTTGCACCTCCTTAAAGATTTGTGGGATTAACCCGTTTTTAAGCTTCTACTTCTTTAACAGCAACCAAGTGGCTTACTTTGTTAATCATACCACGGATGGCAGGATTATCGTTTTGTACCACTTTGCTATTGATTTTGCGCAAACCCAATGTTTTCACAGTTGTTCTTTGCGTCTCCGGACGTCCGATCAAGCTGCGGACGAGGGTAATTTCTAATTTAGCCATGAGAATTCCCTCCTTAACCCAGAAGCTCTTCGACGGATTTTCCGCGCAGTTTAGCCACGTCTTCAGCACGCTTCAAACGGGACAAACCTTCCAAAGTCGCATTGACCATGTTCATGGAATTCGAAGAACCCAGAGATTTTGTCAAAATGTCACCTACACCAGCAAGTTCGAGAACCGCACGTACAGGACCACCAGCGATAACACCAGTACCTTCAGATGCTGGTTTCAACAGCACGCGTCCTGCGCCGAACTTACCTGTTACCAAGTGAGGAATCGATGTTCCTACGAGTGGAACGTGTACAAGGTTTTTCTTAGCGTCTTCAATACCTTTGCGAATTGCATCAGGTACTTCGCCCGCTTTACCGATACCAGCTCCAACCCAGCCGTTGCCGTCGCCGACTACAACCAGTGCGCTAAAGCTGAAACGGCGTCCGCCTTTTACTACTTTAGCTACGCGATTAATATTTACAACTCTTTCAGTCAGTTCCAAAGTATTCGGATCTACACGCAAGTCGTTAACCTCCTTTTGAAAAATATCTTAAAACTCAAGTCCTGCTTCACGAGCCGCTTCAGCCAATGCTGCGATACGACCATGGTACAGATAACCGCTACGGTCAAATACGATGTTGGAAACACCTTTGTCTTTAGCACGTTTAGCAACGAGTTCGCCAACTTTACGAGCTGATTCAACAGATGCACCATTTTTGATGTCAGTGCTCAATTCTTTGTCTACGGTAGACGCGGAAGCGATTGTTACACCAGCAACATCATCGATGATTTGAGCATACATATGTTTACCAGAACGGAATACGTTCAAACGAGGACGTGCTGCCGTTCCTTGGATTTTCTTACGAACACGCAGGTGTCTTTTCAGACGTGCCTTGTTTTTATCTGTTTTCGTAATCATCTCAGGGATTCACTCCTTTCAGGTTACCTCGCTGGCTTCAAACCGGAAGCCACGGGGTATATTAGAAACACAAGAAGCAAGCAAGCCGAAAACCGCGCAAAGGCGGTAAGAAAAATCTTATTTCTTCTTACCGGCTTTACCTTCCTTACGGATGATACGCTCGCCTTCATATTTAATACCTTTACCTTTGTACGGCTCAGGTTCACGAACGGAACGGATTTTAGCAGCGTAAGCACCTACACGCTCTTTATCGATTCCGCGAACGATGATTTTCGTGTTCGAAGGAACTTCGAATTCGATTCCCGCTTCCGGTGTAATTTCAACCGGGTGAGAGTAGCCAACGTTCAGAACGATTTTATCTCCGGATTTGCTTGCACGATATCCGACCCCAACCAGCTCCAGAGATTTTGCGAATCCTTCAGTAACACCACTCACCATGTTGTTTACAACGCTACGCGTTGTGCCGTGCAAAGAACGGTGAGTTTTGTTATCGGAAGGACGCACAACTGTAATTTCGTTGTTTTCAACTGTTACCTTCATATCTTTATGAAGTTCACGAGTCAAAGATCCTTTTGGTCCTTTTACCGTAATAACGGTGTTGTCCAGTGTGATGTCCACACCACTTGGTACTGTAATTGGTTTGCGACCAATACGAGACATATGTTGCACCTCCTATCTTGTGACGTTATATTACCAAACGTAGCAGACGACTTCTCCGCCGGATTTTGATTGACGAGCTTCTTTGTCCGTCATGATACCTTTGGATGTCGAGATAATAGCGATACCCAGACCACCAAGTACACGAGGTACTTCGTTGCTTTTCGTGTAAACACGAAGACCAGGTTTACTGATTCTTTTCAGACCAGTAATAACACGCTCGTTATTTTGACCGTATTTCAGGAAAACACGGATAATCCCTTGTTTGTTATCATCGATAACTTCAGCGTCACGGATGAAACCTTCACGCTTCAAGATATCGGCGATTTGTTTTTTCATTGTCGAAGCAGGCATTTCTACCGTTTCGTGACGAACTGTGTTCGCGTTACGAATACGAGTAAGCATATCTGCAATTGGATCAGACATAGTCATTGTGAGTTAACCTCCTTCCCGTTCAGGACTTTTTACCAGCTTGCTTTTTTCACGCCAGGGATCTGGCCTTTATAAGCTAATTCACGGAAGCAAATTCTGCAAATTTTGAACTTCTGCAGTACCGAATGTGGACGTCCGCAACGCTCACAGCGTGTATAAGCACGTACTTTAAACTTTGGTGTACGTTGTTGTTTAACTTTCATCGAAGTTTTTGCCACTTAGCCTGACACCTCCTAAATAATTTCGGAGAAAAGGGAGTCTTTCCAGACACCCGGAAACGTTATAGCAACATTATTTCACGAAAGGCATTCCGAGTTGCGTGAGCAATTCACGGGATTCTTCGTCTGTTTTCGCCGTTGTTACGATGACAATATCCATACCGCGGACTTTGTCTACTTTATCATACTCGATCTCTGGGAAGATCAATTGTTCTTTCAGACCCAGTGTATAGTTACCACGTCCGTCGAAAGCTTTACTCGATACACCACGGAAGTCGCGGACACGAGGAAGCGTAACGTTGAGCAGTTTATCGAGGAAGAAGTACATGCGCTCGCCGCGCAATGTTACTTTCACACCGATAGGCATGTTCTCACGCAGTTTGAAACCTGCGATAGATTTTTTAGCACGAGTGATTACAGGTTTTTGACCTGCGATCAATTGCAAATCGTTTACTGCGGAATCCAACACTTTGGAGTTTTGAACAGCATCGCCCACACCCATGTTGATAACGATTTTCTCGATTTTCGGCACTTGCATTACCGTTGTATAGTTAAACTTCTGCATTAAAGCAGGAGCAATTTCGTTCAGGTAACGTTCTTTCATTCTTGCTGCCATGAATCATAGACCTCCTTTCTCATTCGGTTCAATTAGTCGATAATTTCTCCGGAACGTTTAGCAACGCGCACTTTCTTTCCGTTATCCAACACTTTGTAACCTACACGGGTTACTTTTCCGCTCTTTGGATCGATGTGCATTACGTTGGAAACGTGAATCGGAGCTTCCTTCTCGATAATGCCGCCTTGCGGATTTTGCTGGTTAGGCTTCTGGTGTTTTTTAATCATGTTAACACCTTCCACAAGGACGCGGTTCTCACGAGGATAAGCAGCGATGACACGGCCTTTTTTACCTTTGTCTTTACCGCTGATCACCATAACTGTATCTTCTTTTTTAACATGAAGTTTATTGTTATGGGATTCCAGAACTTTTTTCACTCTTGGCATTTCGTACACCTCCTGTTTCTAACATCACGAGATTAAGCTTTAGATAACTTCTGGGGCCAAGGAAACGATTTTCATGAAGTCTTTCTCGCGGAGTTCACGAGCAACAGGTCCGAAAATACGTGTTCCACGCGGGCTTCTGTCGTCTTTTACAACAACCGCTGCATTTTCATCAAAACCGATGTAGGAACCGTCTTTACGACGTACAGAACGCTTCGTACGAACGACAACCGCTCTAACTACATCACCTTTTTTGACAACGCCGCCTGGTGTTGCTTGTTTTACAGAACAAACGATCAGATCACCGATTTGAGCTGTACGACGTCCCGTACCGCCGAGTACGCGGATACACATCAGTTCCTTCGCACCGGAGTTGTCAGCCACAGTCAAACGTGTAAATGGTTGAATCATTTAGTATTCCTCCTTTCAGCTATGCTGCTGATGCATTAGATGATAACCGCTTTTTCTACGATTTCAGTAAGTCTCCAGCGTTTATCTTTCGAAAGCGGACGAGTCTCCATGATTTTCACCGTGTCACCGATTTTCGCAGTGTTTTCTTCGTCATGCGCTTTGAATTTTTTAGTAACCTTAATGCGTTTATGGTACAGGTTGTGTTTTTTGTAAGTTTCTACAGCAACAACAATCGTTTTGTCCATTTTATCGCTGACTACTTTACCTGTTTGCACTTTACGTGCGTTACGTTCTTCGCTCATTGTTGGCCTCCTTCCTGATTACGGACGGATTAGACATCCGATCCCTAATTAACCGATTCCCAATTCTCTTTCACGGATAATGGTTTTAGCACGAGCTATTTCTTTCCGCACATCACGGATTCGAGTCGGGTTATCCAGCTGACCGGTAGCGAGTTGAAAGCGGAGGTTAAAGAGTTCTTCTTTAAATCCGGCAATCTTTTGCTCGATTTCAGCAGAGGTTAGGTTGCGAAATTCACTAGCTTTCATTTGCTTCACCACCCAATTCTTCACGTTTCACAAACTTCGTTTTGATTGGCAGTTTGTGAGCGGCAAGACGCATTGCTTCGCGTGCAATATCCTCCGGTACACCAGCAAGTTCAAACATGATCTTACCTGGTTTCACAACTGCAACCCATTTTTCTACGTTACCTTTACCGCTACCCATCCGAACCTCGAGAGGCTTTTGAGTGATTGGTTTGTCTGGGAAGATCTTGATCCAAACTTTACCACCACGTTTGATGTAACGAGTCATCGCAATACGAGCCGCTTCGATTTGACGGTTCGTAATCCAAGCCGGTTCCGTAGCTTGCAGACCGTATTCGCCGAAATTCAGCGTAGTTCCGCCTTTAGCTTGGCCCTTCATATGTCCACGTTGTTGCTTACGGTGTTTTACACGTTTTGGTACCAACATGATTAGTTGCCTCCTTCCTTAGCAGCTTGTTTCTTAGCCGTAGGAAGAACCTCTCCACGATAGATCCATACTTTTACGCCGATACGGCCGTAAGTTGTATGAGCCTCTGCTGTACCGTAGTCGATGTCGGCACGAAGCGTATGCAGTGGAACAGTTCCTTCGCTGTAGCCTTCCGAACGAGCAATCTCAGCACCGCCAAGACGTCCGCCCACTTGAGTTTTAATACCTTTTGCACCAGAGCGCATAGTTCTTTGAATAGCTTGTTTCAGAGCACGACGGAAAGAAACGCGACGTTCCAATTGTTGTGCAATGCTTTCAGCTACCAGGATTGCGTCCAGGTCTTGGTTCTTAATTTCAGAGATGTTGATGTGTACTTTTTTACCGCCTGCGATTTTCGTAATTTGATTACGCAGATTTTCAACTTCAGAACCACCCTTACCGATAACCATACCTGGTTTCGCAGTGTGAATCGTTACGTTTACGCGGTTAGCCGCTCTCTCGATTTCAACACGAGACATAGCGGAGTCTTTCAATTTATTTTTCAGGAATTCACGAATTTTCACGTCTTCCATCAAAAGATCGCCGAAGTCTTTACCTGCATACCACTTAGATTCCCAGTCACGGATAATTCCGACACGGAGTCCGACTGGATTTACCTTTTGGCCCACACATTTCCCCTCCTTCTACTTTTCAGATACCACCAAAGTGATGTGGCTAGTACGTTTGTTAATACGACTTGCACGTCCCATTGCACGAGGGCGGAAACGTTTCATTGTCGGTCCTTGGTTCACGTAAGCTTGCGAGATGACCAAGTTATTAACATCCAAAGAATAGTTATGTTCCGCATTTGCAATCGCGGAGTTAAGCAACTTCTCAACAATCGGAGAAGCGGATTTCGGAGTGTGACGGAGAATGGCAACCGCCTCACCAACTTGCTTGCCGCGAATCAAGTCAACAACGAGTTGAACTTTACGAGGAGCAATCCGGATAAACTTAGCATGTGCTTTTGCTTCCATTGTGTAACCTCCTCTCAAACATTAAAGATGTTCATTTATCTTCTTGTTTTCTTATCATCATCAGTATGGCCTTTGTACGTACGGGTTGGAGCGAACTCACCCAGTTTGTGTCCGACCATGTCCTCAGTTACGTATACTGGTACGTGTTTACGACCGTCATATACGCCAAATGTGTGTCCGATGAATTGCGGGAAAATTGTAGAACGACGGGACCAGGTTTTAATAACAAGCTTTTTACCGGATGCTTCCATCTCTTCTACCTTTTTCAGCATGTAGCCATCAATGAATGGCCCTTTTTTCAAACTGCGACCCATGTGGAGATCCTCCCTTCAAACGTAGCTATTATGCATCCGCAGATGCCTCACGAAGTTATGCACAGTGTGTATTACTTCGTGCGGCGGCGAATGATGTATTTATCAGAAGCTTTATTTTTCTTACGCGTTTTGTAACCAAGAGTAGGTTTACCCCATGGTGACATTGGCGATTTACGTCCGATTGGAGCACGACCTTCACCACCACCGTGTGGGTGATCGTTAGGGTTCATTACTACACCACGAACTTCAGGACGTTGTCCCAACCAACGGCTACGACCGGCTTTACCGATTTTGATGAGCTCGTGATCTTGGTTACCAACAGATCCGATTGTTGCGCGGCAAACCTTCAGAATACGACGAACTTCTCCGGAAGAGAGACGAACAGATACGTATTTTTCTTCTTTACCAAGCAATTGAGCTTCTGTACCAGCAGCACGAACCAATTGTCCGCCTTTACCTGGTTTCAACTCGATGTTGTGGATAACGGTACCTACTGGAATATTTTCAAGTGGCAGTGCGTTACCGATTTTGATGTCTGCGTCAGGACCGGAGAATACTTGATCGCCAACTTTCAGACCTTTAGGAGCGATGATGTAACGTTTCTCACCATCAGCGTAGTGAATCAAAGCGATGTTGGATGTACGGTTCGGGTCATACTCAATCGTAGCAACGCGGCCCGGTATTCCATCTTTAGTACGTTTGAAGTCAATGATACGGTATTTACGTTTGTGTCCACCACCGTGGTGACGAACTGTAATTTTACCTTGGTTGTTGCGGCCTGCTTGTTTGCTCAACGGGGCCAACAACGATTTCTCCGGCTTATCTGTGGTGATTTCCTCAAATGTAGAAACGGACATGTTCCGTCTTGCCGGGGATGTTGGTTTATACTTTTTGATTGGCACTAGGTTTCCCTCCTTACTTCAAAAATTTCAATTATACAGTTTCAAAGAACTCAAGCGTTTTGCTGTCTTGTGTCAGCGTTACAAACGCTTTTTTCCATTCGCTTGTATATCCGGAATAACGTCCGTACCGTTTAGGCTTAGCTGGAACACGCAGAGTGTTCACGTTTTTCACTTTTACGTTGAAAATAGCTTCTACGGCTTTTTTGATCTCGGTTTTGTTTGCACGGATATCGACTTCAAATACATATTTCAAGTCATTCATCATGTCAGCAGTACGTTCCGTAATAATCGGACGTTTTACAATATCACGAGGATCCTTCATTACGCGAGCACCTCCTCTACCTTCTGAACTGCTTCTTTCGTAATGATCAATTTGTCGTGCGAAAGCACGTCAAGAACATTAATGCCGTCAGCAGCTACGAATTTCACGCCAGGAATATTCCGTGCGGAAAGAGCCACATTATCATCATAGCTAGGAGCTACGATCAAAGCTTTGCGTCCAACTTTCAAGTTGTTCAAGATGGCTGCAAATTCTTTTGTTTTAGGTGTGCTCAGCGTGAGAGCATCCAGAACGATAATGTCATTGTCGATCACTTTAGATGAAAGGGCTGATTTGATCGCCAAACGGCGAACTTTTTTAGGCAGTTTGTATGCATAGCTCCGTGGTGTCGGACCAAATACAATACCGCCGCCTTTCCATTGTGGAGAACGAATCGAACCTTGACGAGCGCGACCTGTACCTTTTTGTTTCCAAGGTTTACGTCCACCGCCACGTACTTCAGAACGTCCTTTTACTTTGTGGGTACCTTGACGAAGGGAAGCGCGTTGCATAAGAACTGCATCGTACAGAACGTGTTGGTTCGGCTCAATTCCGAAAACCGCATCATTCAATTCAACTTCGCCTACTTGGCTACCATCTACATTGTAAACTGATACTTTTGGCATTTTGTGTTCCTCCTTTCTTCAGTGGTTATTTTTTCACTGTTTCTTTAACTTTAATGAGACTGTTTTTCGGTCCAGGAATGGAACCTTTCACGAGCAACACATTACGTTCAGCGTCTACTTTAACTACTTCAAGACGTTGGATTGTAACAGTATCATGTCCCATGTGTCCTGGCAGGCGTTTGCCTTTAGGAACGCGGTTAGCTTGGATCGAACCCATTGAACCAGGGCCACGGTGGTAACGCGAACCGTGTGACATAGGTCCAGTGCTTTGTCCCCAACGTTTGATAACGCCGGCAAAACCTTTACCTTTAGAAATACCCGTTACGTCAACGAATTCGCCTTCAGCGAAAATGTCAGCTTTCAGTTCTTGGCCAACTTCATATTCTGCGATGTTGATACCGCGAACTTCACGAACGTAGCGCTTAGGGGCAGTGTTCGCTTTTTTAGCGTGACCTGCTTCTGGCTTGTTAGCATTTTTCTCTTTCTTATCGGAGTAACCGATTTGAATTGCTTCGTAGCCATCATTCTCAATGTCTTTCTTTTGCAAAACAACACAAGGGCCTGCTTCGATAACCGTTACTGGTACAACGTTACCCTCAGGTGTAAATACTTGAGTCATTCCGAGTTTTTTTCCTAAGATTGCTTTCATGTTGACACCTCTTTTCCTTTATACATGGTCTTTGTTGCAGCTTGTATTACAATTTAATTTCGATATCTACACCGGACGGCAGATCCAAGCGCATCAAGGCATCCACAGTTTGTGGAGTCGGGTTAACGATGTCGATCAAACGCTTATGTGTGCGTTGTTCGAATTGTTCCCGAGAATCCTTGTACTTGTGCACCGCACGAAGAATAGTAATGATTTGTTTTTCAGTAGGAAGCGGAATCGGACCGGATACACCTGCACCCGAACGTTTTGCTGTTTCAACAATTTTCTCCGCGGATTGATCAAGAATTCTGTGGTCGTAAGCTTTCAAACGAATACGAATTTTTTGCTTTGCCATTTTAGTCCCTCCTTCTATCGCCCAATTTTTTATCGGACATACTCCGTGAAAATTTTCTAGCCACTGTCCCATGGCAAAGGGGCCGGGTGTGCCAGTAACCTCTCACATCATCGCAACGTCACAGAACAACATTCATTATTATATAGAAAAAATGGGCATATTGCAAGCATATTTAAGAAAAACATTTAAACTAATCTTTTCTCATGAAATGACTTCGTTTAGTGCAGTGTTATCTCCAATATCCCTGTTGCCTTACCATTCCTTCTACATTCGTAAATGATGTTCATTTCGTATGACGCAGGTTCCGAAACTATTACATAATAAAAGAGTTCTTTATCCGATGTCGGATAAAGAACTCTTCCGAAGCTTCGTTACAGTACAATGTTACTCGTTCCAGCACACTGTTGCATATACTTACTCAGCGATAAGCTGAATTATTTTTGAATAGTTGCTACGGAACCTGCACCTACTGTACGGCCACCTTCACGAATGGAGAACTTAGTTCCTTCTTCAATCGCGATTGGGGAGATCAGTTGAACAGTAACCGTGATGTTGTCACCAGGCATTACCATTTCAGTACCTTCTGGCAAGTTGATGATACCAGTTACGTCAGTTGTACGGAAGTAGAACTGTGGACGGTATCCAGTGAAGAAAGGCTTATGACGGCCACCCTCTTCTTTAGTCAAAACGTAGATTTGTGCAGAGAATTCTGTGTGTGGCTTAACAGAACCCGGTTTTGCCAAAACTTGTCCACGCTCGATTTGAGTACGGTCAACACCACGCAGCAATGCGCCGATGTTGTCACCCGCTTGAGCGGAATCCAGCAATTTACGGAACATTTCAACGCCCGTAACTACGGATTTTTTAGTTTCTTCAGTGATACCAACGATTTCGATCTCTTCGCCGACTTTAACAGTACCACGCTCTACACGACCTGTAGCAACAGTACCACGACCAGTGATGGAGAATACGTCCTCGACAGGCATCAAGAAAGGTTTGTCAGTTTGACGCTCAGGCAGTGGGATGTACGTATCGATTTCTTTGAACATCTCAACGATTTTTTGAGCCCACTCACCATCAGGGTTTTGCAGAGCTTCACGAGCGGATCCACGAGTGATTGGAGTATCATCACCTGGGAACTCATATTCGTTAAGAAGGTCGCGAACTTCCATCTCAACCAATTCCAACAACTCTTCGTCTTCAACCATGTCACATTTGTTCAAGAATACAACAATGTAAGGTACGCCTACTTGACGGGAGAGCAAGATGTGCTCACGAGTTTGTGGCATTGGGCCGTCAGCTGCGGATACTACCAAGATAGCTCCGTCCATTTGTGCCGCGCCAGTGATCATGTTTTTAACATAGTCGGCGTGACCTGGGCAGTCTACGTGAGCGTAGTGACGAGTGTCAGTTTCGTACTCAACGTGAGCTGTGGAGATTGTGATACCGCGCTCGCGCTCTTCTGGAGCTTTGTCGATTTGGTCGAATGCTACAGCAGCGCCACCGTAAGTTTTAGACAATACAGTAGTGATTGCAGCAGTCAGAGTTGTTTTACCATGGTCGACGTGACCAATAGTACCAATGTTAACGTGGGGTTTATTACGTTCGTATTTAGCCTTTGCCATTTGAACGTGGCCTCCTTAAAATTATAATTTTATGTTTTCACTAAATGAAGTGCAAAGAATACATGACTCTTACGCACTTTCATTCAATGAGAGAAAACTACTCGGTTCCTTTTGTTTTGGCAACAATCTCTTCAGCGATGCTCTTAGGAACTTCTTCATAGTGAGAAAGCTCCATGGAGAATACGCCGCGTCCTTGAGTACCGGAACGAAGAGTTGTAGAGTATCCGAACATTTCAGACAAAGGTACTTTAGCACGGATGATTTGAGCTCCACTACGAGAATCCATACCTTCGATGCGGCCACGACGGGAGTTAAGCATACCCATAACATCACCCATGTACTCTTCTGGAACGGTTACTTCTACTTTCATGATTGGCTCAAGCAGAACCGGCTTACATTTGTCTTTCGCAGCTTTCAGCGCCATCGATCCGGCAATTTTAAATGCCATCTCGTTGGAATCGACATCATGGTAAGATCCGTCTACGATTGTAGCCTTAACGTCAACAAGCGGGAAGCCTGCGATAACGCCGTTTTTCATTTGCTCTTCGATACCTGCAAGAGCTGGTTGAATGTATTCTCTTGGAACGGAACCACCGACAACCTTACTTTCGAACTGGCTGCCTGTACCCGCCTCGAGAGGTTCGAACTCAACCCATACGTGACCGTATTGACCACGACCACCGGATTGACGAACGAATTTACCTTCAACACGCGCTGGTGCACGGAAAGTTTCACGGTAAGCTACTTGTGGTTTACCCACAGTAGTTTCAACCTTGAACTCACGACGCATACGGTCAATGATGATATCAAGGTGAAGCTCACCCATACCAGCCAAGATCGTTTGGCCTGTTTCTTCGTCAGTATGAGCACGAAGAGTAGGATCCTCTTCAGTCAACTTACCGAGAGCAACACCCATTTTATCTTGGTCAGCTTTGGTTTTAGGTTCAACGGCGATTTCGATAACCGGATCAGGGAAGTTCATTGACTCCAGGATAACCGGATTTTTCTCATCACACAGTGTATCACCTGTACCCGTATCTTTCAAACCTACAGCAGCTGCAATGTCACCGGAGTAAACTTCAGTGATCTCTTGACGGCTGTTCGCATGCATTTGAAGGATACGACCGATACGCTCACGTTTGTTTTTAGTTGCGTTCAATACGTAAGATCCGGATTGAAGAACACCGGAGTAAACGCGGAAGAATGTCAATTTACCAACGTAAGGGTCAGTCATGATTTTGAAGGCCAATGCGGAGAAAGGCTCTTCATCGGATGACTTACGAATTGCTTCAGTTCCATCTTCAAGATGACCAGTGATAGATGGAACGTCTGTTGGAGCCGGCAAGTAGTCGATAACAGCATCCAACATCAGTTGAACACCTTTGTTACGATACGAGGATCCACAGATAACCGGGAAGATCTTAACTTCAACAACACCTTTACGGAGGGCCGCTTTGATCTCATCAATAGTGATCTCTTCGCCTTCCAGGTATTTCATTGTCAAATCTTCGTCGAGTTCGGCAACACGCTCAACCAATTCGTTACGGAGTTCTGCAACTTGCTCAACAAATTCCGCAGGAATTTCGGTTTCTTCGATATCTTGTCCCAGGTCATCTTTGTACATATGAGCCTTTTGTGCAACGATATCAATGATACCTTTGAAATCATTTTCAGCGCCGATAGGAAGTTGAATCGCAACTGCGTTCGCTTGAAGGCGATCACGCATGTCAGATACAACGTTCAGGAAGTCAGCACCGATGATATCCATTTTGTTTACGTAAGCGATACGAGGTACGCCGTACTTATCAGCCTGTCTCCATACGGTTTCGGACTGAGGCTCAACGCCTTCTTTCGCACTGAATACACCAACTGCTCCGTCCAATACACGAAGGGAACGTTCAACTTCAACAGTGAAGTCAACGTGTCCCGGGGTATCAATGATATTAACGCGGTGGCCCTTCCAAGCAGCGGTAGTTGCAGCGGAAGTAATCGTAATTCCGCGCTCCTGTTCCTGTTCCATCCAGTCCATTGTCGCAGCGCCTTCGTGAACTTCACCGATTTTGTGCGTACGGCCTGTGTAGAACAAGATCCGCTCAGTTGTAGTGGTTTTACCCGCGTCAATATGAGCCATGATCCCGATATTACGTGTATTTTTCAAGGAGAACTCTCTTGCCATGAATTGGGTCTCCCTTCAAAATTGAAGTTATTATTGTGAACTGAATCCTACCAACGGTAGTGAGCAAACGCTTTGTTCGCTTCAGCCATTTTGTGCGTGTCTTCGCGTTTCTTAACGGAAGCGCCTGTGTTGTTGGAAGCGTCGATGATCTCAGCCGCCAAACGCTCTTCCATTGTTTTCTCACCGCGGTTGCGGGAGTAGTTCACGAGCCAACGTAATCCCAAAGCAGTACGTCTCTCTGGTTTTACCTCGATTGGTACTTGGTAGTTGGCACCGCCGACACGGCGAGCTTTAACTTCCAGGACTGGCATGATATTTTTGATTGCTGCTTCAAATACTTCCATAGGGTCATTACCCGTACGTTCTTGAATCAACTTGAACGCATTATACAGAATGCTTTGAGCAACACCGCGTTTTCCGTCGAGCATGATGCGGTTGATCAAACGAGTAACCAACTTGGAGTTGTATACCGGATCTGGCAACACGTCTCTTTTCGTAACTGGACCTTTGCGTGGCATGGATATCCCCCTTTCTTTCTTGTTGAGCCGATCCAACACTTTCAGATATTAATCCAAAAGGTATATAGGATGGCTACTTATAATGTTTTAGGCTTTTTTAGCTTTTGGACGTTTAGCACCGTATTTCGAACGAGCTTGCATACGGTTGTTTACGCCTGCAGTATCAAGAGCTCCACGAACGATGTGATAACGAACCCCTGCAAGGTCTTTAACTTTACCTCCGCGGATCAACACAACGCTGTGCTCTTGAAGGTTATGTCCGATTCCCGGGATATAAGCAGTTACCTCGAGACGGTTCGTCAAACGAACACGGGCATACTTACGAAGTGCAGAGTTTGGTTTACGTGGAGTCATTGTACCTACACGAGTGCAGACACCACGTTTTTGTGGGGCACTGATGTTAGTAGATTCACGTTTCAAAGCGTTGAACCCTTTTTGCAAAGCTGGCGATTTGGACTTATCAACTTTAGCTTGACGTCCTTTACGAACCAGTTGGTTAATAGTTGGCATGTGATTGCCACCCCCTTCCTCAATTGTTCATGTTTCTTTACAAACCTCATTACGCTAAGTCCACAGACCCAGGCGGTTCATAAAAAGACAAATGAAAAGTTTTTGCCTTGGAGAATCCCTAAAAGTTCTCGGACAAAAACGTTCCTTACTCTATCATTTTGCGACAGCAGCCATTGCTGCTCCCACTCCAATCCCGCAAGCTTTGCCGAGATTTTTCATTGTGTCCACTTTCGTGTACTTCACATTGTGTTGTTCACACAAGGCAATGATTTTGGAAGTGAGCTGCGGATCACTATCTTCAGCCACATAGACTTCAGCAGCCATTCCTGACTGGACCATCCGCATGGTCTGTTTGGTACCAATTTTGACATGAGCATCTTGCAGACCTTTTTCATTAGACATTGTTCATTCCTCCGAATAGGACCATATACAATCAGCTGCCCACGCACCTTTGATATATTAGCATCTAGCGCAAGCAATGTCAATGCTAATCATAAAACATTTATTTGCAAGTTTTGCTATACCGGGAAACGTCCGTCTGTATAAAACATTCGTCCGCTCCCAGGCATACAAAACCTTAACTCATCCTATTAATCAGAATAAAGTTAGCAAATCCATTTAATCAACCGAAACTGGCTCAAGTTCTTCTACTGAAGATTGGCCATCTTCCGGCTCAGCAAATTTGATGCTGCGGTAACGGTGCATGCCCGTACCTGCAGGAATCAGTTTACCGATGATTACATTCTCTTTCAGACCGAGCAACTGATCGACTTTACCTTTGATCGCTGCATCTGTCAGGACACGTGTAGTTTCTTGGAACGATGCCGCTGAGAGGAAGGAGTCTGTTTCCAGAGATGCTTTCGTAATACCGAGCAGGATTGGTTTCGCAACCGCTGGCTCTTTATCACTAAGAATCGCTGTTTTGTTAGCTCTTTCGTACTCATGCGTATCCACGAACGATCCTGGCAACAACGTAGTGTCCCCTGCATCGACGATACGGATTTTACGCAACATTTGACGGATCATAACTTCAACGTGTTTGTCATTGATTTCTACGCCTTGGTTACGGTATACGCGCTGTACTTCCTGCAAAATGTAGTTCTGTACGCCACGTACGCCTTTAATGCGCAACATTTCTTTTGGATCGATAGAACCGTCTGTCAACTCGTCACCCGCTTCAATTTCCATGCCTTCGCTTACGCGCACACGGGAACCGTAGGTAACAGAGTACACTTTGGATTCTGCTTCACCTTGAATTTCGATTTCACGACGATCTTTCGCTTCGCGAATCTCTTTGACAACACCATCGATCTCACTGATTGTTGCTTGACCCTTAGGATTACGAGCCTCAAACAACTCCTGGATACGCGGCAAACCTTGCGTAATATCGTCTCCGGCTACACCACCGGTGTGGAACGTACGCATTGTCAACTGTGTTCCTGGCTCACCAATGGATTGTGCTGCGATAATACCAACTGCTTCACCGATCTCCACGTGTTTACCAGTCGCCAAGTTGCGACCATAACACTTCTTGCAGACACCGTGACGTGCACGGCAACTAAGTACGGAGCGGATTTGTAGTTTGGTTACGCCAGCTTTGATGATTGCCTCAGCTTTATCAGAGTCAATCAGTTCATTACGGTGTGCAATAATTTCTTTTGTTTCCGGATGACGAACAGTCTCGAAGCAGTATCTGCCTTCAATACGGTCGTAGAGATCCTCAATAACCTCTTTACCATCCTGGATACGGCTTACGGTAAAGCCTTTATCTGTACCACAATCATCTTCACGCACGATCACGTCTTGTGCCACGTCTACGAGACGACGGGTCAGGTATCCTGAATCCGCTGTACGCAGGGCCGTATCGGCCAAACCTTTACGGGCACCGTGAGTAGAGATGAAGTATTCGAGTACCGTCAGACCTTCACGGAAGTTCGATTTGATTGGGAGTTCAATGATTCGACCGGATGGGTTGGCCATCAGACCACGCATACCGCCCAATTGGGTGATTTGCGATTTGTTACCCCGTGCTTTGGAGTCAACCATCATCATGATGGAATTGTAGCGATCCATCGATTTCATCAGAATCTCGGTGATATCATCTTTCGATTTCGACCAGATATCAATGATGCGGTCATAGCGCTCTTCGTTCGTAATCAGACCACGACGGTATTGGTTCGTAACGATTTGTGCTTTTTCCTCAGACTGTCTAAGAATTTCAAATTTCTCAGGTGGAACAATAACATCCGACACCGCTACAGTGATACCAGCGCGAGTGGAGTATGTGAATCCGAGTTGTTTGATTTTATCCAAAATAACGGCTGTTTCCGTCGTATGATAAATTTCAAAACAACGTGCGATGATCGAACCGAGATATTCTTTACCGACACCACCAGCCAAAGGAGCGTTCATAATCGCTTCTCTAAGGTCAGCACCCTTCTCATAAACAAATGAATGCTCCGCGGTACCCTGGTAGAGGTTCGCACGAGTTGCATCATTGATGTATGGGAAGCTTGCCGGGAAGATTTCATTAAAGATGATTTTACCGACCGTAGTCAGCAACATTGCATCTTGTTGTTCATCGGTAAAGCTTGTTTTGCCAAGTGCTCTAACCGGGATCGCTACACGTGCATGCAAACCAGCAGTTCCACGTTGGTACGCGGATACAGCTTCGTTTACCGTGCGCAAAATCATACCTGTTCCTTTTTCTTCCTTGTTGTCCATGGTCAGGTAGTAAGAACCAAGCACCATATCCTGGGAAGGGGTAACAACCGGTTTACCGTCTTTCGGGTTCAAAATGTTACCTGATGCAAGCATCAGGATACGTGCTTCTGCTTGAGCTTCAGCAGACAATGGAACGTGCACGGCCATTTGGTCACCGTCAAAGTCGGCATTGTATGCCGTACATACGAGCGGGTGAAGACGGATAGCTTTACCTTCAACCAGAATCGGTTCAAATGCTTGAATACCGAGTCTGTGAAGCGTAGGGGCACGGTTCAACAGAACCGGGTGCTCCTTAATTACTTCTTCAAGAACATCCCATACTTCAGGACTTACACGCTCAACTTTACGTTTAGCGCTCTTGATGTTGTGGGCAAGCCCTTTATTTACAAGCTCTTTCATAACGAAAGGCTTGAACAGTTCAAGTGCCATATCTTTAGGCAGACCACACTGATACATTTTCAGGTAAGGTCCAACTACGATAACGGAACGACCCGAATAGTCAACCCGTTTACCGAGCAAGTTCTGACGGAAACGTCCTTGTTTACCTTTCAGCATGTGGCTGAGGGATTTCAAAGGACGGTTACCAGGACCCGTTACAGGGCGTCCACGACGGCCGTTGTCGATCAATGCGTCAACAGCTTCCTGCAGCATCCGTTTTTCATTTTGTACGATAATGTCTGGCGCGCCAAGATCAAGCAAACGTTTCAGACGATTGTTCCGGTTGATTACACGGCGATACAGGTCATTCAGGTCAGACGTTGCAAAACGTCCACCGTCCAGCTGTACCATCGGACGAAGTTCCGGTGGGATAACAGGAAGTACATCCATGATCATCCACTCAGGTTTATTACCAGAGTTGCGGAATGCTTCGATAACTTCCAAACGTTTAATCGCACGGTTACGACGTTGTCCTTGTGCAGTGCGGAGCTCTTCCTTCAGGAATTCAAGCTCTTTATCCACATCAAGGTCTTGAAGCAGTTTTTTAACCGCTTCTGCACCCATGCCAGCTTGGAATCCATATCCGTATTTCTCACGGTAGCTGCGGTATTCTTTCTCGGACAACAGCTGTTTTTTCTCCAGTGGAGTTTCTCCTGGATCAGTTACTACATATGATGCAAAATAAATAATCTCCTCGAGAGATCTTGGAGACATATCCAAAGCGAGACCCATGCGGCTCGGAATACCTTTGAAGTACCAGATATGCGATACCGGAGCAGCGAGCTCAATATGGCCCATCCGTTCGCGGCGTACTTTCGCACGTGTCACTTCAACGCCACAACGATCACAGACAACGCCTTTATAACGGACGCGTTTGTATTTACCGCAATGACATTCCCAGTCTTTTGTAGGGCCAAAAATCTTTTCGCAGAACAGCCCTTCTTTTTCCGGTTTCAACGTACGATAGTTGATCGTTTCCGGTTTTTTCACTTCTCCGCGGGACCAAGAACGAATTTTTTCTGGGGAAGCAAGCCCGATCTTCATGTATTCGAAATTGTTGACGTCCAACAAGGAGCAACCCTCCTTAACCAAGTCCTGTATTCTAGGTTACGCCCCCTCCGGCCGAAGCCGGAGCAAGACGCGAGCCTGATGAAAAACGCCGGTCATCATGCGCCCGAAGCGGTTACTCCGCTCCGACCTCTGTACCCTCAAGGTTGAGGCTGAGCTTATCGCTCGCAGCGTCATCTTCATCGTCCATTTCTTTCATTTCAATCTCTTGCTCATCTTCGCTCAAAATCTTAACGTCCATACCCAAGCTTTGCAGCTCTTTGATCAATACTTTGAATGATTCAGGAACACCTGGTTCAGGAACATTCTCGCCTTTGACGATGGACTCATACGTTTTCACCCGACCTACAACATCATCGGACTTAACAGTCAAGATTTCTTGCAGTGTATAGGCCGCACCATAAGCCTCAAGCGCCCATACTTCCATCTCCCCGAAACGTTGTCCACCGAACTGGGCTTTACCACCCAGAGGCTGTTGCGTAACGAGTGAGTAAGGACCTGTGGAACGAGCATGGATTTTATCGTCAACCATGTGCGCCAGCTTGATCATATGCATGACGCCGACAGTAACTTCACGTTCGAACTCTTCTCCCGTACGACCGTCGTACAGAACGGTTTTACCATTTCGCTGCATACCTGCTTCTTCCATCGTATCGAAGACGTCATACTCCTTCGCTCCGTCGAATACAGGAGTAGCTACGTGAATACCGAGCTGCATGGCTGCCATACCCAAGTGAACTTCAAGTACTTGACCGATGTTCATCCGGGAAGGTACGCCCAGCGGGTTAAGAACGATTTGAACTGGTGTACCGTCCGGCAGGAAAGGCATATCTTCTTCCGGCAGGATACGGGCCACGACCCCTTTGTTACCGTGACGTCCGGCCATTTTATCACCCTCGGAAATTTTCCGTTTTTGAGCGATATAGACACGAACGAGTTGGTTAACACCTGGAGGCAGTTCATCACCGTTTTCACGGGTAAAGACTTTTACATCAACTACGATACCGTCAGTACCGTGAGGTACACGCAGGGAAGTATCACGTACTTCACGCGCTTTCTCACCGAAGATCGCATGCAGGAGACGTTCTTCTGCAGTCAGTTCCGTTACACCTTTTGGTGTTACTTTACCAACCAGAATGTCGCCAGCACTGATTTCAGCACCGATACGGATAATACCGCGCTCATCCAGATTACGAAGCGCTTCTTCCCCTACATTCGGGATATCACGCGTGATCTCTTCAGGTCCGAGCTTAGTATCACGTGCTTCAGACTCATATTCCTCGATATGAATGGATGTATACACATCTTCTTTAACGAGTTTTTCGCTGAGCAAGATCGCATCCTCGTAGTTGTAACCTTCCCAAGTCATGAAAGCAACAACTACGTTACGTCCAAGTGCCAATTCACCCATTTCCGTCGAAGGACCGTCTGCAAGGATGTCGCCAGCTTTGACAACAGCACCTCTTTTGACAATCGGACGTTGGTTAATGCATGTTCCTTGGTTCGAACGCATAAATTTGTGTAATTTATATTTAACGATATCGCCTTTGACTTCTTGACCATCAACTTCTTCAACACGACGCAACCAAATCTCATTCGCAGAAGAACGTTCAATAATCCCGTCATATTTGGAGACAATACATACACCGGAATCTTTCGCGGCTTTATGTTCCATACCTGTTCCGACCAGCGGAGCTTTAGGAATCAAGAGTGGAACGGCTTGCCGCTGCATGTTCGATCCCATGAGCGCACGGTTGGAGTCATCGTTCTCAAGGAACGGAATAAGCGCTGTAGCGACAGATACAACTTGCTTAGGAGATACGTCCATGTAGTCAACACGTTCACTCGGCATCGTAAGGATGTTATCCGACTGCTTGTTGTAACGTACAATGATCGCTTCTTCAGCAAAAGTACTGTCTTCATTCAGCTTCGCATTCGCTTGAGCAATTACATAGTTGTCCTCTTCGTCTGCTGTCAGATAATCGATTTGCTCGGTTACGACACCAGTCTTCGGATCGACCCAGCGATAAGGAGCTTCGATGAATCCATATTCGTTCACACGGGCAAATGTCGACAAGGAGTTGATCAAACCAATGTTTGGTCCCTCTGGTGTCTCGATTGGACACATCCGGCCATAGTGGGATGGATGCACGTCACGGACTTCCATGCCGGCACGCTCACGTGTCAAACCACCCGGTCCGAGTGCGGACAAACGGCGTTTATGCGTCAACTCACCCAGTGGGTTCGTTTGATCCATAAACTGTGACAATTGGGAGCTACCGAAGAACTCTTTAATGGATGCGATAACAGGACGTATGTTAATCAAAGCCTGAGGCGTGATTACGTTAGCATCCTGAATGGACATTCTCTCACGAACTACACGTTCCATACGGGATAAACCGATACGGAATTGGTTTTGTAAGAGTTCACCAACCGAGCGGAGACGACGGTTACCCAGGTGATCGATATCATCTGTGCTTCCGATGCCATGCAGAAGGTTAATGAAGTAACTGATTGAGGAAATGATATCAGCCGGTGTAACATTCTTCACTGATTTATCAATGTTAGCATTGGCGATCAGTTTAACAACCTTACCATCCTCAATTGGTGAAAACACAT
The DNA here is from genome assembly GCF_010747435.1 of Paenibacillus sp. ALJ109b. Lineage (NCBI taxonomy): Bacteria > Bacillati > Bacillota > Bacilli > Caryophanales > Paenibacillaceae > Paenibacillus > Paenibacillus sp. ALJ109b. The sequence continues at coordinate 25,906 of NZ_JAAIFP010000010.1, read as the reverse complement.
CAATTGTTTGCATCGGGATATCATTGGCATCCAAAACGCCGTTAGCAACGTGATATGTGCGGAAACCAACACTCTTCTCTAGTTGCGGCATGATTTCATCCAACAGACGACGGTCTATCATTTGACCTGCTTCAGCGATAATTTCGCCAGTTTCGGTATCTACAAGAGACTCAGCCAAACGTTGGTTGAACAAACGGTTCTTGATGTGCAGCTTTTTGTTGATTTTGTAACGACCTACATTAGCCAGGTCATAACGTTTTGGATCAAAGAAACGAGCTACAAGCAAGCTTTTCGCATTATCAAGCGTTGGTGGCTCGCCCGGACGAAGACGCTCATAAATCTCAATCAGCGCTTTCTCCGTTGAATCCGTATTGTCTTTGTCCAGTGTATTGCGGATATATTCGTCATTACCGAGCAGATCCAGAATCTCAGCGTCTGTGCCAAAACCAAGTGCACGCAGGAGAACCGTCACCGGTATTTTACGTGTACGGTCGATCCGGACGTAAACAACATCCTTCGCGTCCATCTCCAGTTCGAGCCAAGCGCCGCGGTTAGGAATAACTGTAGCGGTATACGTTTTTTTGGCGTTTTTATCTACTTTGGTACTGAAGTAAACGCTAGGAGAGCGAACCAACTGGCTGACAATAACCCGTTCCGCACCATTAATAATAAATGTGCCGGTGTCGGTCATCAGCGGGAAATCTCCCATGAATACTTCCTGCTCTTTGACTTCGCCGGTTTCCTTATTAATGAGCCGGACTTTGACCCGAAGCGGTGCTGCATAAGTAACGTCACGCTCTTTCGCGTCGTCTACTGTATACTTCGGTTCACCGAGACTGTAATCGATAAATTCCAAAATCAAGTTACCTGTAAAATCCTGGATCGGCGAGATATCCTGGAACATTTCGCGCAACCCTTCCTCCAAAAACCAATCGTAAGATTTTTGTTGGATCTCAATCAGGTTCGGAACTTCGAGTATCTCGTTAATTCGTGCATAACTGCGCCGAGTGCGTCGACCATATTGAACAAGATGTCCTGCCAACTTAAACTCACCCCTCAATGTCTACTCACTTTAAAAATTTCGTTGCGAACCTCTGTTTGTAACCTTATAATGGTACACATACAGAGCAAAGCAATGCATCCACAAATAAAGAAAAGCCCTTACTCGAATGTCGTTCGAAAAAAGAGCAACTTTGATCGGCGGATGTCTTTCCAAATCATACTTATCCCCAGTTTGCCCAAAATGTACATATTATACGCCAAACGTAGGCATAATAAGCCCGTTCGGCGTAAAAAAGGTTGACATTTTTAGTTAGCTAAAGCCAAATAGGGCATCTTAATACTGACATTTTACAATAATACCACGGCCTGAATTTCAAGTCAATAGTCCTATTGCAAAAAAAATGCTGCCCTGCTTACTTTACAAATTAGGATTTAGCCTAAAGGCGCCTCTTCCAATTTTACCGCTTTGAAAATTCGGTAGCCTTTATCCTTCGTTACTTCCTCCACTCTTCCAAAGAGAGATTCCAGCTTCGCTTTTGCCGAAGGTGCTCCCTGCTTTTTCTGAATGACAATCCATAACGCTCCGCCCATCTTCAAATGACTATAAGCCTGTTCAAAGATCGTATGCACGGTTTCCTTACCCGCACGGATCGGAGGATTGGTCAGAATCGCGTCAAAGTCTTCCTTTTTAACTTCAGCCAGAAGATCGCTTTGCATAACTGTTACATTCGTTATGCTGTTCGCTTTTGCATTTTCCTTGGAAAGCTCAACCGCTCTCTCATTGATATCGATCATGGTGACATGTCCATCCGGTACAAGTTTAGCTGCTGTAAGACCAATGGGTCCATACCCGCAGCCCACATCCAGTACATGAGCTCCAGCAGGCAACTCTATAGCATCAATCAACACTCTGCTGCCGTAATCGATTCCGTTTTTGGAAAATACCCCTGCATCCGTAACGAGTCGTAATTTCCATCCGCGTAGCTCCGCTTCTGTAGCCCGTCTGTCATGTGCCACCTGCGGTTTGTCCGAATAATAATGATTGGACATGTCCTCACTCACTTTCCTTATACAATTACAGCAACAAACCCCTTGATATAAGTCAAGGGGTTTGTTGTTTTGTTCATCTAGCTAATGAAAGCTAAATTATTTAACTTCGATTGAAGCGCCTGCTTCTTCAAGCTTAGCTTTAACCGCTTCTGCTTCTTCTTTGCTTACTTTTTCTTTCAGTGGTTTTGGAGCGTTGTCAACCACTTCTTTTGCTTCTTTCAGGCCAAGACCTGTGATTTCACGAACCGCTTTGATAACGTTGATTTTGGAAGCACCAGCGCTAGTCAAGATTACGTCGAACTCGGATTGCTCAGCTTCAGCTGCAGCAGCTCCGCCACCTGCAACAGCTACTGGAGCTGCAGCAGTTACGCCGAATTCTTCTTCGATTGCTTTAACGAGATCATTCAATTCCAGTACAGTCATGCCTTTGATTGCTTCCAAGATTTGCTCTTTACTCATGATTGAACCTCCATATATAATATTATTTTTTTGTATTTCATCACTGCCTAAGCAGCATTCAGATCAAGTTGCTTACGCGCCTTGTTCTTCTTTTTCAGCAACAGCTTTAACCGCAAGCGCGAAGTTGCGCACTGGCGCTTGAAGTACGCTGAGGAGCATGGAAAGGAGACCTTCGCGGGATGGCAATTCTGCCAACGCTTTGACTTCTTCTACTCCAATTACGCGACCTTCTACAACTGCACCTTTCAATTCCAGTGCATCGTTCTTTTTCGCGAAGTCGTTCAGAATTTTGGCTGGAGCCACTACGTCGTCTACGCTGAATGCAATTGCACTAGGACCTGTCAGTACTTCGTTAAGTTCTGTCAGTTCTGCTGCAGCTGCTGCGCGGCGAAGCAACGAGTTTTTCAGCACTTGGAATTCGATTCCGGCTTCACGAAGCTGCTTACGCAGCTCAGTTACTTGGGCAACGTTCAAACCGCGATAGTCAACAACAACGCTAGTAGCGCTCTCGCGCAATTTTGCTGTTACTGCATCAACGGACTCTTGTTTTGCTTGAATCACTTTTGCGTTTGCCAAACTGTACACCTCCTGATCAAATTTATCCCATTAAGAAAAGCCTCCGTAGAATCACGAAGGCTTGATATATACTCATAACCGATTTTCATCGTTCTAAGTTCTATAATCACACCTCGGCAGGAAATTAAGCCATATTGGCACCTACTGTCTACGGTAAGCATATTCAAATGTCAACGGTCAGTCACTCGGACTCACAACTTTTATAGATTATCAGAACAGGACAAGCCTGTCAAGTGATATTATCTAAAAGATGCTGCGTTCACGCGTGCGCCAGGGCCCATCGTTGAAGAAAGACTTACATTCTTCAGATAAACACCTTTTGCTGCCGCCGGTTTAGCACGAGTCAAAGCATCCATGAGAGCTTTAAGGTTCTCATTCAATTGCTCTGCTGAGAAAGAAGCTTTACCGATCGGTGCATGAATTTGACCTGCACGATCCAGACGATATTCGATTTTACCGGCTTTAATTTCTTGAACAGCCTTGGATACATCGAAAGTTACCGTTCCGGCTTTAGGGTTAGGCATCAGACCTTTACCGCCGAGCAGTCGGCCCAATTTACCTACTTCACTCATCATGTCCGGTGTCGCTACGCAGACGTCGAATTCGAACCAGCCTTGTTGGATTTTGTTGATCATGTCTGCATCACCAACATAGTCCGCGCCAGCCGCTTCCGCTTCTTTCGCTTTGTCACCTTTTGCAAATACCAATACGCGTTGTGTTTTACCTGTGCCGTGTGGCAAGACAACAACACCACGTACTGCCTGGTCTTGTTTACGTGGGTCAACGCCCAAGCGTACTGCTGCTTCGATAGTTTCATCGAATTTTGCAGTGGCTGCCTTTTTCACAAGCTCTACAGCTTCTGAAGGCTCGTAAGTTGCTTCGCTGTCAATCAGCTTAGCAGCTTCCAGGTATTTTTTACCGTGTTTAGCCATGTTATATTCCTCCTTTGTGGTGTTAGCGGATATACCTCCCACATCAACCGGCCGCGAATCGGCCGGCTTTACGAAGCCATGTTTCAGATGAAAAATTAGTCTTCGATGGTGATACCCATGCTGCGGGCAGTACCTTCGACCATACGCATTGCAGACTCAACGTCAGCAGCATTCAGGTCAGGCATTTTTGTTTCCGCGATTTGACGTACCGCATCACGTTTAACGGTAGCGACTTTTTTCTTGTTCGGTTCGCCGGATCCTTTTTCTACTTTAGCTGCCACTTTCAACAGAACTGCTGCTGGTGGAGTTTTAGTAATGAAAGTAAAGGAACGGTCTTCGAATACTGTGATTTCAACAGGAATAATCAATCCCGCTTGATCGGCTGTACGAGCGTTGAACTCTTTACAGAATGCCATGATGTTGACACCTGCTTGACCCAAAGCTGGACCTACCGGAGGCGCTGGATTCGCTTTACCTGCTGGAATTTGCAGTTTTACCATTTTGATTACCTTTTTTGCCATGATTGACACCTCCTTGCAAAATAGTGGTTAACGGGCCTCTCAGCCCTCCCACAAGAAACTTGAAGAGATTATATCTTCTCCACTTGCGTATATTCCAACTCAAGCGGTGTTTCCCGTCCAAACATGTTCACGTGCACTTTCAACTTGCTTTTGTCTACCAAGATTTCTTCCACGGAGCCCACAAAATTCGCAAAAGGACCAACTTTAATACGTACGGATTCCTTAATATCGAATTCAATTTTAGGCTTCGGCTCAACCATGCCCATGTGCTTCAGAATTTGTTCCACTTCTTCAGGCAGCAAGGCTGTTGGTTTGGACCCGGAACCTGTCGAACCGACAAATCCCGTAACACCTGGTGTGTTGCGAACAACATACCAAGAGTCATCCGTCTGGACCATTTCCACCAAGACATATCCGGGGTAAACTTTACGCATAACGGTTTTTTTCTTACCGTCTTTGTTTACCACTTCTTCTTCCATAGGAACAAGAACGCGGAAAATCTTGTCTTCCATGCCCATGGACTCTACGCGTTTTTCCAAATTGGCTTTGACCTTATTCTCATACCCTGAATAGGTATGAACGACGTACCATCTTTTTTCCATATCAAGCCACCTGGGACCCTTCTTAAATAATCGCTTCGATCACAGCGGAGATGCCGATATCAACGACCCAAAAAAACAGCGTCATAACCACAACAGTACCAAGAACGATCAATGTGTAGTTGGTCAGCTCTTTACGATTAGGCCAGCGAACTTTTTTAAGTTCAGCCCAGCTTTCAGAGAAAAAGGAAATCAGAGATTTGAAACTACGTTTCACGCCGACTACACCTCCAAAAAACTATCTGGTTTCGCGATGAGAAGTCTGCTCGTTACAAAACTTGCAAAATTTCTTCATCTCCATGCGGTCGGGGTGATTACGCTTGTTTTTTGTCGTAGTGTAATTTCTTTGTTTGCAGTTTGTACAAGCCAAAGTAATAATTACCCGCATGATGTACACCTCCCGAAGACTTCCACATTCAAGCGGAGTCTCTAAATTGATCCTAAAAAAAAGCCGCGAATTTAGGCCTACCTAAAACACTTTATCATAAGGGTATAACCATGTCAATGAAAGAATAGCCTTTCATCAATGGGTAAAAAGTTCCTATCAAACACATTCAGTTTCTCATCTCTGTTTTTCTCTTCTCCTGCATGGACCAAGCGATTACTAGTATAATCATTCTTTAACTTTATAAACTTGAGGCAGCAAAAAAAGACTCAAACCCCGAGCCTTTTCCGTCAACGACAACATGTGTTCAATTATCTCGAACTTCCAGGTACTTTTCAAGTTTACGCTTGACGCGCTGAAGTGCATTATCAATGGACTTTACATGCCTGTCCAAATCTACTGCAATCTCTTGATAAGATCTCCCGTCCAGATACAACATCAATACTTTACGTTCCAGATCACTCAGAATCTCAGACATCTTATCTTCCAGGCCCACAAACTCTTCCTGATTGATGATAAGTTCTTCCGGATCGCTGACCTGTGTTCCACAAATCACATCGAGTAACGTACGATCGGACTCTTCGTCATAAATAGGTTTGTCCAGTGATACATAAGAATTAAGCGGAATATGCTTCTGACGTGTTGCTGTCTTGATTGCCGTAATAATCTGTCGTGTAATACACAACTCGGCGAAGGCTTTGAAAGAAGCGAGCTTGTCCCCTTTAAAATCTCTAATGGATTTATAGAGTCCAATCATTCCTTCTTGAATGATATCTTCCCGGTCAGCCCCAATCAGAAAATAAGATCTTGCCTTGGCGCGTACAAAGTTACGATATTTGTTAATCAAAAACTCCAGCGCTTCGCTTTCACCTTCACGGACCGCTTCGACAATGTCTTCGTCACTTTGGTAATCATACTTGGATAACATGATATCTTTGAGGTCGACACTCACAGACAATCCCTCCGGCTGCAACGCAAGGTACCCCGTTACTCTACTCTATGAAATATAGGATCAGTATATATGATGGTACCTCACACCGTCAACCACGCTCTGCCTAAAAAAGAACATCAATAACATAATTGTCAAGAGTTTCAAAATTCTAATTTTTGTAAAAGCGTGCTGTTATTCCCGGCGCCATCGCTCAAATTGCTTCAAAACATCCGGACTTAACTTGCCGCCGAGTGTATTTCGCGTTGCTTTAGCTTGATCTTCTTCCAGACGTTTCTGTAACTCTTTTTCGTTCTGCTCTACTTCGATCAGCAATTCCCTTGCGGATACACGCAGAGCTCCTTGTCCAAAAATGACATGCTGCTCTACCATATCGCTTGTAGCCACATAGATTTGGCGTCTTCGCGTGCTTAGTTCCCGAACGAGTCTCTCAATGCATTCGTCTGCCGTCTCTTTTTCCTTTGTAAAAAAGATCTGCACTTTGCTCTGTGTAAAGGATTTACCGAGTCCAGGCACGAGGTAGGCGTCAAAAACAACAATGACTCTCCGGCCAGAGAATGCCTGATAGTCGGCTAGTCGAGAGAGAAGCCTGTTGCGGGCCTCCTCCAATCCACTCTCCGCCAATCTGGATAGCTCCGGCCAGTCACCAATCATGTTGTACCCGTCTACAAGAAGCACATCACGGGAATCAGCCATATCTTCTAGTCCTGCGCTTGGCGCGAGCGGAGCACTTCATACATGACAACACCCGCTGCCACGGAAGCATTCAGGGAATTAATCTGACCTTGCATCGGCAATTTGATCAACACATCGCATTTCTCACGAATGAGTCGTCCCATTCCCTTGTTTTCGTTTCCGATCACGAGAGCTACCGGGCCTGTAAAGACTCCGTTACCAAACACGCTCTCCTGAGCAGCCACATCGGTACCTACAACCCATACGCCCTCTTCCTTGAGACGGTCAATGGTTTGACCCAGATTGCTTACACGAGCCACTGGCACATACTCCACCGCACCTGCTGATGTTTTGGATACGGTCACTGTAACAGCAGCTGAACGCCGTTTAGGTACAATGACACCATGTGCACCTGTGCAGTCAGCCGTCCGCAAAATCGATCCAAGATTATGTGGATCTTCAATCTCATCCAACAAAATCAAAAATGGATGTTCATTTTTTGCAGCCGCTGCAGCAAGAATGTCCTCAACCTCCACATAAGCGTAAGGAGCCGCTTGTGCTACCACGCCCTGGTGTTGAATGCCTGGAACCGTTTGATCCAGTTTACGCTTGTCCACGTGTTGAATGACAATCCCTAGTTTTTTCGCTTCCGCGATAATGGGCTGCGTCAAATGTTTTTGCGCTGTATCTGCAATCCATATTTTATTAATGGTCCGGCCTGAACGCAGCGCCTCCGTCACGGAGTGTTTACCGGCGATCCATTCTTCTTCCATCTTTGTTCGATCCTCTCTATAACGCCCTGTGATACACTGCACCCTATTCGGCACATCTTACAGAAGCGGCTTTGTTGTAATTTATATTATTTTGTCGGCGATTGCGAATGTTGTTCCGCATGCTCGATGCCCCTGCGAATTAATTCAATCATGCGGTCATGTCGACCACTGCTATACAGGTAACCAATCAGACACTCCAGAGCTGTGGCATGTCTATATTCCAAAACATCTGCGTTTTTGGGAATACTGCCAGACTTGGCATTACGACCTTGTCTGACAATGTCACGTTCCTCCTCGGTCAGCTCAGCCTCAATACCTGTGAGGATACGGCTCTGTGCCTTCGCCGATACCAAACCCGTTGCACTACGGTGCAGATGGTTGGGACGCATATTGGCTTTGGACAACAGATATTGGCGTACGGCTACCTCATATACCGCATCACCAATGTAGGCAAGAGCGATGGGAGGAATCAACCGTGCAGGCCGAGAGGGCGGATAAGGAAACCACCCTCCCTGGTCAACGCTCAGAGATTGTTCATCTGTCTGTTGTTCCTCCCGTTGCTCGGCATGTTCGACGGTTTCAGACAACTTTTCCAGTTGTTCTTCGCTCATTTGCGGCGCCATCTCATTCCTTGAGCCGTATCCTCAAGCAAGATGCCCTGCGCAGACAGTTCATCCCGAATTTCATCAGCCCGCGCCCAGTTTTTGGACTTGCGCGCTTCGTTACGTTCTTCAATTAGACGTTCGATTTCTTCGTCCAAAAGCTCCGGTTCAGCCTCGGTGTAGATGCGAAGCACCGCATTCAGCTCACTGAATAATTCCAGCAGAGCGCGAATCTCCGCAGCGTTTACCACATCTTGCTGCAACAGTTGGTTAGCTTCCCCAGCCCATTCAAACAGTGCCGTAATCGCATCAGGCGTATTGAAGTCGTCCTGCATTTTCTCATGATACTGCTGACGAATCTGCTCCAGTCTCGTTGCAAACTCTGCTGACACAGCCTGATCCACGCTCACAGCCTGCAAGCGATGATTAAGGTTACCTACGGCATTAGCGATCCGGTCCACACTATTCTGTGCCTGTTCCATCGTATCTTCCGTGAAGTTCAACGGATTGCGATAGTGAGTAGACAACATGAAATAACGAATGGCTTCGCGTTTATATTGATTGCGAAGGTCTTTAACAAGCACTCCGTTACCGAGTGATTTCGACATTTTTTCGTTATCAATACGAATAAATCCGTTATGCATCCAGTAGTTTGCCAGTGGTTTGCCAGTCAACACCTCAGATTGAGCGCATTCGCACTCATGGTGCGGGAACTGCAAATCCTGTCCTCCGCCGTGAATATCCAACGTATCCCCCAAGTATTCCCGTGCCATGGCAGAGCACTCGATATGCCAGCCCGGACGACCATCACCCCATGGACTGGACCAGAAGATCTCACCCGGCTTCGCAGCTTTCCAGAGTACGAAGTCTTCCGGATGTTCTTTGCGCTCATCTACACCAATGCGGATTCCAAACTGTAATTCCTGAAGGTTTTGCTTAGATAATTTGCCGTACTCCGCGAATTTGCCTGTTCGATAATATACGTCACCGCCATTTTCATAGGCGAAGTCCTTTTCAACCAGCTCACGGATAAAATCAATAATGAGTGGCATGTTTTCCGTCACTCTTGGATTACTGCTTGCCTTCGGAATACCCAGCCCTTCGAGATCCTCGTAATAAGCTGCAATAAACTTTTCTGCGACATGAGGAACATCCGTACCAAGCTGTTCGGCCTTGCGAATGAGTTTGTCATCCACATCCGTGAAGTTCACGACATAGTTCACTTCATGACCGATCTGTTCCAGGTATCCGCGAACCGTGTCGAAAAAGATAACTGGACGTGCATTCCCGATATGAATGTAATCATATACCGTCGGCCCGCACACATACATTTTCACTTTCCCCGGCTCTTGAGGAACAAAATTCTCTTTGGTACGACTCATCGTATTGTAAATTTGAAGCGTCATAGTCACTTTCCTTTCATCCGTTTCCATCATTATTCTATTGTACCACGGGAATACTCACTTTCACGTGTACTCTGCAGAGTACGCACTTCTTCACGCAATCGTTCGATTTCTTGCTGCATCGTGCGCAGGGAATCAATGACCGGATCGGGAAGCTGCTGATTCAGACGGTCCACCCGGCGGCCATCCTGCTTCACAATTCTGCCCGGTATGCCTACAACGGTGCTGTTCGAAGGAACTTCCTTCAGTACAACCGAGTTCGCACCAATATTACATTGATCCCCCACGCTGAAGGAACCTAGCACCTTCGCCCCGGATGAGATAACCACATTATTGCCAATTGTCGGATGTCTCTTCCCTTTTTCTTTACCCGTTCCACCAAGTGTGACCCCCTGATAGATGACAACATCATCGCCAATTTCACATGTTTCCCCAATCACGACGCCCATGCCATGGTCAATAAACAACCGATTGCCAATCGTAGCGCCGGGATGGATTTCGATGCCTGTCATAAAACGGCTGACCTGTGAAATGAACCGGGCGAAAGAAAACCATTTCCGCTTGTATAAAAAGTGTGCCACCCGGTGCGCCCATATCGCATGCAGCCCCGAGTAGGTAAATACAACTTCAAACCATCCCCGGGCCGCCGGATCGTTTTCAAACACCGCCTGGATATCTGATCTGATCTTCTTGAACATGCTCGTTCCCCTCTTGTTCAGGTCTTCGTCCTCCGGCTTACCGGACGGCGCGGCCCTCATGGTAGTGTACTTCCGACTCGACCTAAATAGAAAACGCCCCTGCAGCTATTAAGCTGCAGAGGCGTTTATCGCGGTCCCACTCTGCTCGGTTCATGCCTTAACATACAAGAACTAGGCTGCCTGTTATAGCCGCCTCATGTCCTTGCACAAGAATGAACCCTCAACAGTTCCGTAACGGGAACCAACCGTCACAACCTATCCTGACGTTTTCCTCTCTCCTACATAACGAGAGGCGGGGCCGGATTCGGCTATGCAGCTCACGGGTGCATTTCGACTGACGGACAGCGGATGGCTCACAGCCACCGCAGCAAAGAATCCTGTTCTTTACTGCGGGGCCATCCTCTCTGAATCTGTCCGGTTCAACCTACTTCTCCCGGTCTTTGCTGTTTTTATGATGAATGATAAAATCATACCATTTAACCTTTGTGTTGCTATTATAGCGAAAAGGTTATGGACTGACAACAATCTTCCTTCATATCGGTATAAACGAAGTTCTATCCTTAAGTCCAAAGTAGACTCTAATAGGGGCGTTTCTTATGCGCCTTTTACCTGAGCATGCAATCGATCAATCACCGTATCACGGCCAAGCAGTACAATCGTTTGGTTCAGATCACGGCCATGAGTCTGTCCTGTCAGAGCTACACGAATCGGCATAAACAACTGTTTACCCTTAAATCCGGTCTCTTTCTGAACTTCTTTGATCAGCGCAGCCATTTTACTTGGTGTAAATTCGTCGCTAGCCTGTACTTTATCTGCAAATGCCTTCAGAACGATTGGTACCTGCTCCTCAGCCAGTACAGCAGCTCCTTCACTTTCCAACTCCAGGTGGGAACGGAAGAACACTTCCGACAATTCCACGATATCGGAGGCAGAATTCATTTGCTCCTGGTAGAGATGAACAAGCGTATATGCCCATTCTTTCTGTTCAGGTGACAGCTCAGCGGCAATACGTCCCGCTTTTTGCAGATGTGGAATCGCCATTTCGGCAATGCGATCCGGGTCCGCATTTTTGATGTAGTGGTTGTTCAAGTGAGCCAGCTTGTGAGTATCAAATACCGCCGGGCTCTTGGACAGACGCTTCGTATCAAAAATGGAGATTAACTGCTCCTGCGAGAAGATCTCTTCTTCGCCTTCAGGGGACCAGCCAAGCAGGGAGATGAAGTTAAACATCGCTTCAGGCAAATAGCCGAGCTGATCATATTGTTCAATAAACTGAATAACGGACTCGTCACGTTTACTCAGCTTTTTGTGGTTTTCATTCACGATCAACGTCATATGACCGAATTGCGGCGGCTCCCAGCCAAGCGCTTCATAAATCATCAGTTGACGCGGTGTGTTAGAGATGTGATCTTCGCCACGCAAGACATGAGAGATCTTCATCAGGTAATCATCCACAGCAACTGCATAGTTGTACGTGGGAATGCCGTCTTTTTTCACAATAACGAAGTCGCCGGATTCCTTGCTGTTGAATGAGATTGCTCCTTTGACCATGTCATCAAACGTATAGATGCGTTCTTCCGGTACACGGAAACGAATACTCGCCACACGGCCTTCCGCTTCAAATGCGCTCTGTTGCTCCGGTGTCAGATCACGGTGTTTACCCGAATAACGCGGAGTTTCTCCACGTGCTGTCTGTTCTTCACGTTCTTGCTCCAGCTCTTCTTCCGTGCAATAACAACGATAAGCCAGACCTTTGTCCAGCAGTTCCTGCGTATATTTACGATAAATGTCCAAACGTTCCGTCTGACGGTATGGTCCGTACTCGCCGCCGACATCAATACTTTCGTCCCACTCGATTCCGAGCCATTTCAAGTATTTCAGCTGACTTTCCTCACCACCGGCAATGTTGCGTTTCACGTCCGTATCCTCAATACGAATAATGAATTTGCCGTTATTATGTTTGGCATACAAATAGTTAAACAGCGCCGTACGGGCGTTCCCGATATGCAGGTGTCCCGTTGGACTCGGCGCGTAGCGCACGCGAACTTCGGTGCTCATAATATCCCCTCCGTCTCTAATTGGTTGATGATATCACACGCGAACAAGGCAAACAACCGATTGGGCAGCTATACCCTCTCCCCGTCCGGGGAATCCGAGTTGCTCTGTTGTTGTCGCTTTGACATTCACCTGAGTTACATCCGCTTCAAGTGCCTTGGCAATAACCTCGGCCATCTGCGGAACATAAGGTGCCATCTTCGGTTTCTGTGCAATTATGGTTGAATCGATGTTCCCCAGACGGTATCCACGATCCTTCACCAACTGCCACACATGCTCCAGCAGTTTCAGGCTATCCGCATCCTTGAACTCCGGATCGGTATCCGGGAAGTGTTTGCCAATATCCCCAAGTGCAAGCGCACCAAGAATGGCATCACTGATGGCATGCAGCAGCACGTCTGCGTCCGAGTGACCCAGCAGTCCTTTTTCATAAGGGATCGTGACCCCGCCAATAATGCATGGGCGTCCCTCTACCAGTTGATGTACATCGAATCCCTGTCCTACACGTATCATCGCTTCTTCTCTCCCTTGAGCAAAAACGCGGCGTATTCCAAATCTTCCGGCGTCGTTAATTTGATATTCGTATAACTGCCTTCCACAACCTTGACCGACATTCCCTGGCGTTCAGCCAGCATTGCGTCATCCGTTCCTAGAAATCCGTCCCGGTCCGCCGATTCGTACGCAAGCAGCAGGGAAGAAAGACGAAAAGCCTGCGGGGTTTGAATGCTCCACAGACTGCTGCGGTCCGGCGTCGCCGTAACGATTCCATCCGCATTTACTTGTTTGATCGTATCCTTCACTGGAACGGCCAGTACAGCTGCTCCACCCGACATAGCGGCCTTCATACATCCCATAATCTGCTCACGGTTTATAAAAGGACGTACCCCGTCGTGAACGAGGACCCAGTCTGTCCCTAGTGCCTTAAGGCCTTCGTGGACCGAATGCTGTCTCTCTTTCCCTCCGGGGATGACACGGACACGTGATTCCAGTCGGTATTCTTTTACCCAATCCTGGCTGCGTTCAACATCGGCAGCTCCCGTGACCAGCACCATTTCGCTGACCTCGTCCATAGCCGCAAACACTTCAAGCGTATGTATGAAAACGGGCTTGTCCTGCAGCAGCAGAAACTGCTTACTCTCGGTTGTTCCCATCCGGGTCCCCCGACCTGCCGCCACAATGACAACACCCCACCCTTTATCCATGCCGCAATCCCTGCCTTGTCTGTCAGTTTACCGTTCGGAGATATAATACAGTTATATTATAAACTCTAACGATACACTACCCATCATACCGCTTTATTGGGCTTTTTCCAACAGTTTCGGCTTGGCAAAAATCATTCGTCCCGCTGACGTCTGCAGCACACTGGTCACCAGCACTTCCATCATCATGCCGATATACTCGCGTCCGCCTTCCACAACAATCATCGTGCCATCATCCAGATAGGCTACACCTTGACCGTGTTCCTTACCATCCTTAATAATCTGCACCATAATCTCCTCACCTGGCAATACCACCGGCTTAACCGCATTGGCGAGATCATTGATGTTTAGCACGGATACGCCTTGCAGTTCACAGACCTTATTCAGGTTGAAGTCGTTGGTGACAACTTTGCCCTGAAGCACCTTGGCGAGTTTGACCAGTTTACTGTCCACTTCGGAAATTTCCTCGAAATCACCTTCGTAAATGAGAACTTTGACGTCCAATTCCTTCTGAATTTTATTCAGAATATCAAGCCCTCTCCGTCCTCTGTTCCGCTTGAGCAAGTCCGATGAATCGGCAATGTGCTGCAATTCTTCCAGAACGAATTCCGGGATTACAATCGTTCCCTCGATAAATCCGGTTTTGCATATATCCGCGATGCGACCATCGATAATTACACTGGTATCCAAAATTTTGTGCTCTTCCAGCCGTCTCTCCTCATCTACCTCGGGATGACCCCAGCGTCCTGACATCCAGAAGGCCGCCAGATCGTCTTTCTTCGCCATGGCAAGCATATAGCCTGTATAGCTACTTACGACCGTCAGCGCCACCTGAAGCACCTCTCCAGCCGTCCCAAGCCATGCCACACAAGGATATAACAGCAAGGCCACCAGCAGTCCTGCAACTGTACCCGCCGCACCTGCAGCCAATTCTTTCATCGGTACTTTGGCCAAAGAATCAATACTATTATGCAGTCTGGTTGCCATTAATGTTCCACCGATGTTACACATGGACATAAACAATACAGCACCTAGTAGGGTTGATACCCCAACCCCCAACAATCCTGCTGATTGAATCCATTCAGCCATCCAAGGGACGGATTTTCCTGCCAGATGATATGCCGTGTAGCCGAACCATGCACCGCACAATCCTGTAAAAGTTAAAATGCCTTTTTTCCACATAAGTCCCTGCACCTCCTTCAATATATCTTCATCTTTATATCCAGTATGATCCAATTCCCAGATTGCTAATCCTGCTTTTGAAGAACTTTTTGGAAATGTTGCAATCGTCAGTTGAAAGAAGGTAAATTATTGGCATATAATGAATTCAATTCATATCCCGAGGTGAGTAGCAAAATGAGTACGCTAAGTTTACAGGCTTTTCAGGATCAAGTTTCCGAGCTGTTGCTGCGTCATCGCAGCCTGATTGATGTACTGTCCAAAACAGGACAAGCCGGCGCCTCTGTCAACCGTGCCGTGTCCAAGGCCATTACCGAATGCGGCTGCATTGAGCTGCACGCCACCAAGCAGAAATATGCCCCTGAGAGCGATATTGCTCAATCAAAAGGCCTGCTGGAAACGCATGTGGAAGGTGAATTGTGCGAGAATTGCAAAGAGGTAATCAGCTCTGAACTGGGGCGGAACCTGTTTTATATGTCGGCTCTCTGCAATCTACTGGACATCAACATGGAAGAGGTCGTAAATCACGAGTCACAGAAATGTTCGACGTTAGGGATGTTCAATTTGTCGTAAACAATACGTATTTCGTTGCAAATGGTTAAGTTACCGTATAGATTTGAAAAACAAAAATAAGCACGCATTCTCCTGTCAGGAGCGTACGTGCTTTCTTTGTATTTTCCAGAATACTGGATTACCTAGCGATCGGAAGGACGGGAAGACTTCTCTTCTTTACGCTTTTTGGCTCGGTTACGTGAGGCTGCCGTCCGCATATTATGCTTCATCCCATATAGAGCGTATAACACAAGTGGAATAAAGATCAATTTGGACAATTGTTCTGGAAACATGACCGCCACCACTACCGCAAAGACGATAACCCAAGGTGCAATCCAAATCGCTTTGCGCGGCAGACCAACCTTTTTGAAGTTGGGGTATTTCAGCGAACTTACCATCAGATAAGATAACAGCAACGTCGCAATCATCATACTTACAGGACCGATATCCTTGTTAAAGAGGGACAGTGTTGCCAGAACCCCTCCGGCCGCTGGAATCGGCAATCCTGTGAAGTACCCGGGGATGCCGGGGCGAACGTTAAACCGGGCAAGCCGGATAGCCCCACAAATTGGAAAGCTTGCGGTTGCGATCCAGGCGAGAACCGGAGTTGCGTCCTGAAACGAGACCATGAATATAATCAGAGCTGGAGCTGCACCAAATGAAACCATGTCCGACAAAGAATCCAGCTCTTTACCAAACTCACTCTGGGCATTAAGCGCACGTGCCACACGGCCATCCAGACCATCCAACAACATCGCAATAATGACCAAAATGGCAGCCAAACTATAATTCCCATCAATTGAAAGCAGGATTGCCATCATTCCAAGAAACAGATTACCCAAGGTAAAGAGATTCGGAATGAATCTGGTTAACATCGTTGTTTCACCTCATTATTTTCAAGCCGTTATAGGCAAACCCTTACATTTGTCTGTCAATAAACATCTGCTCCTGCAAACGCTTGAGACCTTCCTTAATGGTTCGGGCGCGTACCTCTCCAATCCCGTCCACTTCGTCCAGCTCTTCAATTGTAGCCATAATGACATGAGGCAATTGTTCGAATTGATCCACCAGGTTATGGATGATGACATTCGGCAGGCGGGGTATCTTGTTTAATACCCGATATCCGCGAGGTGCAACCGAATCTTCGGATGTAGCCGCTGATGAAGGATATCCCAACAGACGTACGATATGATGTGCATCCAGCAATTCATCGTCCGACAATCTTTTCAGACCAACGATAATCTCACGGATTCTGTCATCACTGTCATCACGGGCATAGTCCTTATACAGTAGCCATGCTTCCTCTTCTGTTGTACCGACGAGTTCCTCCATCTGCATAGAGATCAAACGACCCTCGTTGCCGAGTTCATGAATGTAACGCTTAATTTCCGTTTTGATACGCATAACCATTTCCGTACGCTGAATGACATTGACCACCTCAGGAATCGTCACCAGTTCCTCAAACTCGGAGGCGCTCAGATTCGTAAGCGACTGCGTCAAAACAGCTTTGTATTTCTCCAAGGTTTGAATCGCTTGATTCGCCTTGGTCAAGATAACCCCAATTTCCTTGAGGGAATACCGTAGTGTTCCTTGGTATAAGGTGATAATATTCCGGCGCTGCGATATAGATACGACTAATTTTCCTGTTTGTTTCGCGACACGCTCAGCCGTCCGGTGACGGATCCCCGTCTCAGATGAAGAAATGGATGAGTCAGGAATGAGCTGAGTATTGGCGTATAGGATACGCTTTAAATCCTCGCTTAGGATGATGGCACCATCCATCTTGGCGAGTTCATACAGATAGTTCGGGGAGAAATCACAGTTAATCGAGAATCCTCCATCCACCACTTCCATTACTTCAGGGCTGTATCCTACAACCAGCAGTGCACCCGTCTTGGCGCGCAGCACGTTCTCCAGACCTTCGCGGAAAGGTGTACCTGGTGCGATCAGCCTTAA
Source organism: Paenibacillus sp. ALJ109b (assembly GCF_010747435.1). Classification (NCBI taxonomy): domain Bacteria; kingdom Bacillati; phylum Bacillota; class Bacilli; order Caryophanales; family Paenibacillaceae; genus Paenibacillus; species Paenibacillus sp. ALJ109b. The sequence continues at coordinate 8,341 of NZ_JAAIFP010000010.1, read as the reverse complement.
CAATTCGTTCATATTATCCAGTTGGCTCGAATCTTTCATCTTGTTATGCCCCCTAATCTAAAGCAACCGCTAGTGCATCTGCCACGGTATTCACACCGATCAGTTGTATCCCGCGAGGATGTTTCCAGCCCTTTAAGCTTTTTTCTGGTAAAATGACACGCTTGAAGCCCAATTTCTGAGCTTCTTTCACACGTTGTTCAGCCCGTGAAACGGCCCGAACCTCACCCGTCAAACCGATTTCCCCAAAGATGACGTCATCTGGCTTGGTCGGTACATCTCTCAAGCTGGATGCGATACTTACAGCAACCGCCAAATCTACTGCCGGCTCATCTAATCTCACACCACCAGCTACGTTTAGATAAGCATCCTGTGTTTGCAAGAACATGCCCATTCGTTTCTCCAGTACCGCAATAATCAAGTTTAATCGATGGAGATCTACCCCTGTTGCCATACGTCGGGGAGAAGGGAAATGTGTGGTTGAAATCAATGCCTGCAATTCCACAAGCAGAGGACGTGTGCCCTCCATGCTGGCAACTACGGTAGAACCCGCCACACCCAGTGGACGTTCTGACAAAAAGAGCTCAGAAGGGTTGCCTACTTCACGAAGTCCATCTTCGCCCATTTCAAAAATGCCGATCTCATTGGTCGAACCAAAACGGTTCTTGACCGCACGTAAAAGGCGATACGTATGATGCCGCTCTCCTTCAAAATAAAGAACACAGTCCACCATATGCTCCAACATACGTGGACCGGCAATAGCACCTTCTTTCGTAACATGCCCCACAAGTACGGTTGCAATGCCTCGCCCTTTGGCGATCCGCATGAACCGTGATGTACATTCCCTTACCTGAGCTACACTGCCGGGAGCACTGGTGACTTCTGGCAGATATACGGTCTGAATGGAGTCGATGACTAGAAAATGCGGCTGGATCTGCTCCACCGCTTCCTCAACCCGCTCCATATTGGTCTCACATAGTACATATAACTCAGGAGACAGCGCACCCAGACGGTCAGCCCGCAATTTCGTTTGCTTAACTGATTCCTCGCCTGAGACATATAACACGCGCAAACCTGAATGAGTCAATGCATGAGATGTTTGCAACATCAATGTTGATTTTCCGATTCCGGGGTCTCCGCCCACCAGAACGAGAGATCCTGGAACAATTCCGCCGCCCAAAACCCGGTTCAGCTCTTCAATTCCAGTCTGTACACGCGGTTCCTGACCGCTATCTATATCTATGATGGGAAGTGGCTTATCTTTACTCTCAAAAAGAGGGGAATTTCTTCCTTGTGTTTTGACCACCGTTTCGGTTTCTTCCACCATCGAATTCCAAGACTGACAACCCGGACATTTGCCGTACCATTTGGGGGCTTCATAGCCGCATTCCGTACACTGAAACTTGGTTTTAACTTTGGCCACTTCAGCACTCCTAGGATTTATTTTATAACAGCATTTTGCATTTTTCGACGAATTTTGCCTAAACTCCCTGACGTGCAGGGTTAATAAAAGTTTACCATTGTTTGAGATTTTTCGTAAAGGATTATCGCAAACTTTACACATGTTCGTAGCCAGTTCAAATTTTGTTTTCTGATAAACAACAGCTTTGGGGCTCTGACTGGCACAAAAACACAAAAATCCTTCCCGACTTAAGCCAGGAAGGATTTTTGTTTTATACATCAGACTCAGTAGTTATGTCACTAGTTAAGTGACACTTATTTCGTTTCGATTTCCTCAGTGGAAGGAACAACAACGTCTTTTTTCGTTACAGACAATGCCCCGTTCTCTTCATCAATTAGCAATGAATCACCTTTGGTTACATTACCCGTGAGCAACTCTTCAGACAATTTGTCTTCGATATGCTTTTGGATCGCCCGACGAAGCGGACGCGCACCGTAAGCTGGATCGAAGCCAGCTTTGGCAAGGAAATCCTTGGCATTGTCGGTGAGTTCGAAGTCAACCTCGTATTCACGTAGCCGTTTCCGAAGCTCCTCACTCATCAGTGTAACAATCTCAGCGATGTGTTTCTCTTCAAGAGAGTGGAACACGATAATTTCATCAATCCGGTTAAGGAACTCTGGACGGAAGCTTTTCTTCAGCTCATCCATGACTTTACCCTTCATGTTATCATAATCCGCACCTGCATCCACAACTGCTGTGAAGCCGAGTGTAGAGTTACGTTTGATCGCTTCAGCACCCACGTTGGATGTCAGAATAATCAACGTATTTCGGAAGTCAACAACGCGACCTTTGGAATCCGTCAGACGACCATCCTCAAGCACTTGCAGCAAGATATTGAATACTTCCGGATGTGCTTTCTCGATTTCATCGAGCAGGACGACGGAGTAAGGTTTGCGACGAACTTTCTCTGTCAGCTGCCCACCTTCTTCGTATCCAACATATCCCGGAGGCGCTCCGACGAGTCGGGAAGTGGAATGCTTCTCACCATACTCGGACATATCGATCCGGATCACTGCATTTTCATCGCCGAACATCGCTTCAGCCAGAGCACGAGCCAGCTCGGTTTTACCTACCCCGGTAGGACCTAGGAAGATAAATGAACCCATCGGACGTTTAGGATCTTTCAATCCGGCCCGAGCACGACGAACTGCACGACTGACGGACTTCACAGCCTCATCTTGGCCAATGACACGTTCATGAAGAATAGACTCCAGGTTCATCAAACGTTGTGTTTCTTCTTCTTTCAGCTTGTTCACCGGAATTCCAGTCCAGTTGGCTACCACTTGCGCGATATCCTCAGGCGTTACTTCAGAATCCGTGCGACCTTGTTTTTCTTTCCATTGGTTCTTCGTTACATCCAGCTCTTCACGGATTTTTTGTTCCGTGTCACGCAGAGCTGCTGCTTTTTCGAATTCTTGGCTTTGAACCGCTGCGTCTTTTTCCTTACGGATATCTTCGAGACGGCTTTCCAATTGTTTGAGGTTTGGTGGAATCGTGTAAGAGTTCAATCTTACTTTGGAGCCCGCCTCATCAATCAGGTCGATCGCTTTGTCCGGTAGGAAACGGTCTGTAATGTACCGATCAGACAGTTTAACAGCCTGCACAATCGCTTCATCTGTAATTTTCACCCGGTGATGCGCTTCGTAACGATCACGCAAGCCGTGTAAAATCTGAATTGCTTCTTCTGGAGAAGGCTGATCCACCGTGATCGGTTGGAAACGGCGCTCCAGGGCAGCATCTTTCTCGATATATTTGCGGTATTCATCCAGTGTTGTTGCACCGATGCACTGCAATTCTCCACGGGCCAAAGCCGGTTTCAAAATGTTCGAAGCATCAATTGCACCTTCTGCTCCACCTGCACCAATCAGGGTATGCAATTCGTCGATGAACAGGACAATGTTACCCGCTTGACGAATTTCATCCATAATTTTTTTCAGACGATCTTCGAATTCACCACGATATTTTGTACCTGCGACAACCGAACCCATATCTAAGGTCATGACACGTTTGTCACGCAAAGTCTCCGGAATTTCGTTGGCGATGATTTTTTGTGCAAGTCCTTCAGCGATGGCCGTTTTACCTACACCTGGCTCACCGATCAGTACCGGGTTATTCTTGGTACGACGGCTCAGAACCTGAATAACACGTTCGATTTCTTTACTACGTCCAATCACTGGGTCCAGGTTGTTCTCTCTGGCATACGCCGTAAGGTCACGTGCCAGACTGTCCAGTGTTGGTGTGCTGACATTGGCAGGTGTACCGTTATGACTGGATACGGCTTCACTGCTGCCAAGCAGTTGCAGTACTTGTTGACGTGCCTTGTTCAAACTAATACCCAGGTTGTTCAGCACACGTGCCGCAACCCCTTCGCCTTCACGAATCAATCCAAGCAGGATATGCTCTGTGCCTACATAGGTATGGCCCAATTTGCGAGCTTCATCCATAGACAATTCAATTACTTTTTTCGCACGAGGCGTATATGCAATGTTCGTAGGTTGCTCTTGGCCACGGCCAATCAGCGTTTCTACTTCATCTTGAATTTTTTCCAATCCGAGTCCCAGGCCGATCAGCGCTTTGGCTGCGATGCCTTCGCCTTCACGAATGAGGCCGAGCAAAATGTGCTCTGTACCGATGTTATTATGACCAAGACGGACAGCTTCTTCCTGCGCCAATGCGAGCACCTTTTGGGCCCGTTCCGTAAATCTTCCAAACATCATATCTCCTGCACCTCCATGGTTTTGGATAAAACGGGGGCTGTTAAAAGGATCCCACCGTATTCTTCATATCATTTTTGTTTGCAGCCATGCTGCGAATAAAATCATTCAGCATTCATTTATAGAAATGCTCTATTATATAAAAAGCCGCAGATGCGACGTGAAACCTTTATAAACAACTCTTGATCAACCTAAGATTGATTGGCTGCACTGATCGTATCACGGATCAACTGAGCCCGATATATGTCACGCTCATCTGTCCGCATGTCTTCCCCAAATGTTTTCTGCAAAAAGCCCGGCTGTGTCATCACATTCAACTCGTTCATCACGGTTATGGACAAGCCGTCCAACAAGCCGAGATCTACGCCAAGTCGAACATCAGACAGACGCTGTGCAGCTTCCTTCGAATCGACGATGGCTGCATGGGACAGTATGCCGTATGAACGCATAACCCTGTCGGTAATTCGGAGTCTAGAGTCCGTAATTAACCGTTCTCTAGCAGTTCGCTCATGCCCAATCATCTGTAACACAACACTATGCAGGTTATCGATGACTTCTTGTTCCGTCTGTCCCAGTGTGATCTGGTTCGAGATCTGGAACAGGTTACCCATCGCCTCACTGCCTTCACCGTAAATTCCCCGTACAGTCAGTCCGACTTGGGAGACTGCGGTTAGAATGCGGCCAATCTGCTGTGTCATCACCAGAGCGGGCAAATGCATCATGACAGATGCTCTTACACCTGTACCTACATTCGTAGGACAGCTGGTTAAATATCCTCTGCGGTCATCAAAAGCATAATCCACATGCGCTTCAAAAGCATCATCTATGGCGGAAGCTTTCTCCCAGGCTTCTTTCACCTGGAACCCCGGATAGAGGCACTGGATACGAAGATGATCCTCTTCATTAATCATAATACTGACAGATTCATCCTCACTGAGAATAACAGCACCATTTCTGGATTCGTTCGCAAGACTAGGACTGATCAGATGTTTCTCTACCAGCACCCGTTTGTCAAGGTCATCGATATCAATCAGATCCAAGGTATGAAAATCTCCAAAGGCATGAACGTCATCGTACTGAAGTACTTCGCTCAGCTTATTCAGCACTTCTTCCGATTGCTCATTGGAAGCCAGCATCGGAAACGGATAATGCTGCAGGTTGCGTGCGATCCGGACTCGGCTGCTAATGACGATTTCGGAATCAGCCGCATCACTGCGCATCCAGTCGCTGAGCGCCTTCTCTGTAAAACGAAGATTAGGCATTACGCATCCCTCCTACTCATCACAAACTTTACTCCTGAGCTATTTCTTTTTCAAGTTCCCTGATCTGATCACGAATTTGAGCAGCTTCTTCAAACTCCTCTTGCGTTATACTCTCCTGAAGATCCCGTTTCAGATCAGCAATCTGTCGTTTCACCTTGATGCGGCCACCAGCTCGTGCAGGCACTTTACCCACGTGGGAAGTGCTACCATGAACCCGTTTGAATAGCGGGTCCAAACGACTGTCAAAATATTTATAACAAGAACTACAGCCAAAGCGGCCGATTTTGCTAAACTGTGAATAGGTCATCCCGCATTCTTCACAACGAAGGGATTGCGCAGGTGTTGCTCCTGCACTGCCATTTTTGCCTGTAGGCTCAAAATCAAGCAACCCGGACAATAAGTTATGAATGGAAAATCCGTTGGATGTTCCGGGAATCATTTCCCCTTTTTCACGAGCGCATGACTCACAAATATGGAATTCCGTCTTCTCTCCGTTCACGATTTTCGTGAAATGGAGTGTTGCCGGACGTTTGTTGCATTCTTGGCACAGCACAATGATGTACCCCCTTGATCCCGATAGTTTTCATTTACCGAGCAAAGATATTAACATCGCCTTTAACATTCTGGCACGAATTTGATCCCGGTAAGGAAGTTTGACCAATATAATCTCTCTCGATACAGCTGCCCGCATCAACCCGGCTTCCCTTTTGCTTAAGAAACGTGCTTCTTCCAGTTGGTAGATCAGACCTTCGGCAGCTGTCTGCCCGATCTCATCTCCAATACTATGGTGCAAATGGTTATGCAGAGCCGAGTGAGCCGGCAATTCAATCCGCTGTATGCGAACATAACCGCCGCCGCCACGTTTACTCTCTACAAGGTAACCTTTTTCGAGTGTAAATCGGGTGCTGATGACATAATTGATCTGGGAAGGCACACATGAAAATTGGTCAGCCAGATCATTACGTTGAATTTCGACCATTCCTTCGGGACTTTCATGCAAAATACTCTTCAGATATTGTTCGATAATATCAGAGATATTACGCATCCACTCATCCTCCACTGTCTGAAACGTTAAGTCAATAAGGACCCACACGCCCCTACAGAGTACACCTTCTCAACCCATTTAACCAATCAAGGAAACAGCGAAACTGATCTTCAACGGTCTTTAACGGGAGAGCGAAGGACGCTCGAAGGTCCTTTAATATTGCTTTTATCCGCTGATGTGCACTACCTCTAAAATGGCTCCCACCACCGGATTGCAGAAAGAAAGCTACGTAAGTATTTAACCTTTAGTTGACTTTGACTTTCTTTGACTTTATATACATTATAGCATATTTTGTGGTTTTGCCAAGAGGGAGCACTATTCATTTTTTACGATTTTACACGAAATATTCGGCTGACACAAAAAAACCTCTCCAAAATAGCTGGAGAAGTCCATTTGTCTCATACTAGCAACGTAATGCTATACAAGTTAATCTACAAAATTGATCCTAGAATATTCGTTACTCTATGAGGATCAGAAAAAATCAAGTAGATACGTTTCCCGATCAGGAATCGCTTGTTCCAGAGCCTTAATCGCTCCATTCGGCCCTTCAATTCTACCTATTTGAGCCATCTCTGAGGGCCTGCGATACCCCATCAGTATTGCTGTGAGCGCCTGAATGTCTACTTTAACAGTCTGATCTTTAGCAGCCGGCTCCGATGTTTTCCAAATCGAAGCTGTACCGTTCATCGCCACATTCAACTGCCATACCCCTTCATTCCATGGTGCGTGTGCATCCTCTACCTGGAGATTAATCTGTACTGGTGAGTCTGGGCTCGCAAAAGGATACTGTGAAATAAATTGTTCTACACTCACAATACGTGCCATGAAGAAAGGTACAATTTCCTGCTGAATCCGCGGATTATCTAATTGAAAAGCAAGCATATCACTGGCTGGTGCCTGTAAAGTGACTTCCTCAATCATAGAATCATGGTTGGCAATAAAGGTCCATAAACCTTGTCTTGCCTCTTCATTCAGATAAATGATCTCTCTAATGGTAAACTTTCTTTCCTTAACCTCATATAAAACATAGCCTTGTGCTTTACCAGCTTCATCATAATATACGACTTTCTGGTTGGCTCCATTAGTGAGAACTGAGTTCTCCCATCTCGCATCATCCCGGATCAAAGTTCCGTTATAGCGCTCAGCATACGCACTGTATACTTCCTTTAATACGCTGAGTCCGGGATCACCACGGCGAATTGTTCCAAGGGTTGCCTTTTTCGCAGGCAGATGAGCTGTAGGCACTTTATATCGTTTAAACTCAACATACGTCTCCCATCCATATCTGCGATAAAATGCAAAAGAGAACGGATGCAAAAACGATATACTTTGTTTGTTACGGTTCATTTCCTCCAGCGCATGCTTCAACAGCCCAGCTACCCAGCCTTTGCGTCTATATTCTGGCCATGTGGCTACTCCCGCAATACCGCCCATCTCGAACGATCTCCCATGAATATAGGTTTGAAAAGGAATAATGTGAAGTTTGGCACCCAATTGTCCCTCCTCAAATACACCCCATATATCCTGTGAATCAAATTGACTCCGTCGCTTCTCCGTTTGTTCTTCACTCATTACCATTTGAAAAGCATACTCGGAGAGTGCCATAGCTGGCTCAAAATCATCTACGGTTAATTTCTGAATTTCCATGTCGTCCTGCACCCCGTTCTCTAAGTTATGATATCTTTCAAATCATGGCCTGATACGTGATGTATGTATCCATTTATGAGTGTGTCAGAGGAACGGGACAAAGTCAAACAAGAGATGCGTGGGCATCTCTCGGAAATAAAAAAAAGCAAATAAAAACCACCACCGAATAACATCGGCAGTGGTTCTTCGCTTGGCGGCGTCCTACTCTCCCAGG